>JBDSDI010000060.1:0-5094 GCA_039920645.1 Bdellovibrionota bacterium
TCGGCGGGAACATTCGTGTCCGCCGTTACGCGCAGCTCCTTGAGCGCAGCTGTTAGTGGTTGGGTGTAAAAACGAGCTGAGGTAGCCTCGAAATTCCGTGCTTTGGAATCGAGCGCCGACGATGTATTTCGCTTGTTCAATACTACGAAACCGATCCCGAAGACCGCCGCCAGAATCAGGACGAGACCGATACGAGATTTATTTTGAGGTTTCTTTGGAGAATCCAACTTTTTCGACTGAGCGGGCAGACTCGCTTGAGGAGAAAAATGATCGCGGGCCACGGTCGGAGCTACAGGAAGATCGGCGGGAGGCGTCCAGACAGGAGGCGCCGACGCTCCGCCGGTGAACTCCGTAAACCGTGTTCTGTCCGCGGGGTTGGACTGCGGAACGACTTCCGTCTGAGTCGAACTGGGCCCGGAGGCGCGTGTTTTGTCGGAGGAGTCGAACGATGCGGAAACTTCGTTCTTCGCGATTTCTTTGCGTTTGATTTTTTTGCCCGAAAGAATCGCGTGAATGGCATCGTAAAATTCGGTATCACTCGCGATCGGCTTCCAGACCGTCTCGCCCTCGAAAAGAATTTTTTCCTCGCCGCGGATCCGCTTGTCTTCGATAAAGGAATGAATCTCGTTGCGGGAATACGGGCCGTAGATTTTGCCCGAAACCATTTGGACCTGGATGGACTTTTCGGCAACGCGCGTCTTCAGATCTTTGAAAACTCCGGTCTTGTCATCCTTGTCCGATCCGCTCATCTGGACTCGCGCCTAGCGGGCGTCGACCTGCACGACTCCATCGGCCGGAGACGGAGGCGACATGTAAGAATAAGCCCAGACCCATACGAACATCAAAACCAAGCCGAGCGTCGCACTCGCAAGCGGTCCCTTGATGCTCGAGCGCAGCGAAACCATTTTGTTTCCGCTCGGAGAATCCAAATAGAGAGGGACCATAATTTTCAGATAATAAGCCAGACCGAGCATCGAGCCGACGATGATCCAAATCGCCGAAGCGACATGACCCGTCGACCAGAGCTGCGAGATCATCAAATATTTTCCGAGGAATCCCGGAAGAGGCGGAATTCCCGCCATAGAGAAAATTCCTAACGAGAACAGCGTGACAATGACACCAGACTTCTTGGCGTCGACTTGTTTAAGGTCGCCGATCTCGAGCGCTGCGGTGCTCGACTTGCCCGTCATGCGCACGAGCGCTTCGAGACACGCAAAACAGACGAGAAGACCGAGTGCGTAGGTTACAAGATAAAGAAGAATCGCAGTGCGGGCGCTCTCGCCGACGGGCAACGTCAGTGCGACATAACCCGCGCTTGCGACCGACGAATACGCGAGCATGCGGCGCAGATTTTTCTGCGACAGTGCCACGAGGTTGCCTACGATAACGCTGACGGCACCGAGAATCATGAAAAGTTTGGTAAAGGCGGCGATTTGTAAAAAACCGCAGGCAGAGAACGCGACGAGCATCGCCATGAAAACGGCGACCTTACCCGCGCCCGCGAGATATGCCGCGAGTCCCGTCGGGGCGGATTGATAGATGTCGGCGGCCCACATATGCATCGGTGCAAGCGCGACCTTGAAGGCAAGACTGACTGCGATCAGAAGAGCGCCCCCGACGAGAAGCGTGGAGGGAAGACCGTTCACCGCGACTTCGCGAAGCACGGCGTAGTCCATCGATCCGGCCGCTCCGTAAACGAGCGTGATGCCCATCAGAAGCAAGCCCGAGGCAAATGCGCCCATCAGCAAATACTTGAGACCCGCTTCGAATCCGCCGTCGCGGCGAAGGCGAAGGCCCGCAATCACGTAACCAGGAATCGCGAGAGTTTCGAGATAAACGAAGAAAGCAACCCAGTCGCGTGCGCCCGGAAGCAGCACCAAACCGAGTGTGGAGATGAGAAGAAGCGTCGTCCATTCTCCATGTTCTTCTTCTTCGACAAAGAGCGAAGCCAAGAGGCCAATGCCTACGACAGCGAGAGTCGTCCAACGGGTCATGTCGTTCAGCAAGAGCGAGGTTCCGAAGAAGCTGACATCGGCTAGTCCCAGGCCAAGAACCGCAGCGGTTGCCGTACCCGTGAAGATAAGAGCCAAGAGAAGCTTATGGGTGCACTTCGAAGCTCGGAATCCTGCAGCGAGGGTCGTGAGGACAATACCTGCACACAGGACGAGATAAGGAGAGAGAGCGGCCCAGTGGTTGGTGGACCATTGAAAGACGTTGGATTCGAAGAACTGATTCATCTTAGACACCCCAACCCGAGGTCATGAGCGCAAGGATCCACTCGACCGCGAACTTTGATTTTTCAAAAAGGAACTGCGGGTGCAGTCCCAGCACGAGCATCAAGACGATGAGCGGAGCAATCGCGACCCACTCGTTCCATTCGAGACGGATTTCGTGGGACTCGAGCGCGGGTCCGACGGGTCCAAAGACCACCTTGCGAAGCATTGACAGCATATAGATCGCGCCGAGCAGAACGCCGCTGAGACTCACTAGCGCGATCGTCTTGTTCGTGAAGAAAGTTCCCGACAGAATTAGAAACTCGCCAATGAAACCCGGTAGGCCCGGAAGTCCGATGCTCGCCATCGCGGAGAATACGAAGGCCGTAGCGAGGATACCGTTGCGGGAAGCGAGTCCACCGTACTGCGAAATTTCTCGCGTGTGCGTACGATCATAGATAATGCCGAAGATAAGGAAGAGCGCGCCGGTCGACAGACCATGTGCCAAGTTCTGGAACATCGCTCCTTGAAGAGCCTCTTCTTGGAAGGCGAAGAGACCGAGAACCATGAAGCCCAAGTGAGCCACCGAAGAATACGCGATCATGCGCTTGATGTCGGTTTGTTTCCACGCCGCGAAAGATCCGACGACAACGCCGATCGCGCCCAGGGTCATCATAACTGTCGAAACGTCCTGTGCCGCCATCGGGAAGAGAGCGAGACCCCATCGCGCGATACCGTAGACGCCGAGTTTAAGAAGGACGCCAGCCAGAATCACGGAGGCTCCCGTGGGAGCTTCGGTATGCGCATCCGGAAGCCACGTGTGCAGGGGCCACACCGGAATCTTCACCGCGAAAGCAACGAGGAACGCGAGGAAGACGAGGCCCTGGAAACCGCCGAGTCCATCGTATGGGATCTGGGCATCGCGAAGCGCGTTCCATGAGAGCGTATGGTACTCGTTGCCGAGAGCGACGATCGCCAGAAGCATCAAGAGGGAGCCCGCCATCGTGAAGGCAAAAAACTTAAGCGCCGCATAGACGCGATTTTTCGATCCCCATTTTCCGATAAGGAAGTACATCGGGATGAGCATAAATTCCCAGAAGACGTAGAACGCGAGCGCGTCGAGCGAAAGCAAAGAACCGATGCTGCCCGCATTGAGGATCGAGAAGAGCGCGAGGTAAGTCGCGCCGAGCTTTTCTTTTCCGAGACTGTAGAACGCGAGCAGGGTGCTCAGGATGACGTTCAGCACGATCAGCGGAAGATTCAGTCCATCGACTCCGAGGCTCAAGGAAGAACCGAGCGAAGGGAACCAATTCCAGGACCAACTTACGACTCCCATTTGCCCCGGGTTAAACTGCATCCAGGCTTGCACGACAAAGATCGCCCAGACGGCATGAAGACCAATGTTGATCCACTGAACGGTACGGGTCGGGACTTTGATGAGACAGAACAAAAGCAAGCCCGAAACCAAGGGCCACAGCATGAGCATCAATGTTGTCATTTAAGCACCCACCACGAAACGAAGAGACTCGCCGCCGATGCGGCCGCCAAATACCACGCGTAGGTCTGGACATTTCCGGTGTGAGCGAAGCTCAGGATCTGTCCGGAGAATCCCACGACGTTTCTGATAAAATGAAGGCTGCCGTTGATGACGTACTGATCGATGATCTTCCAGGACCAACTCGCCACGAAGCTGAGCGGCCGGAGAATTACGGTCTCGTAGATCTCGTCGACATAGAATTTATTCTGCGAAAGTTTGGCCAGGAAACCCTTCGCGGATTCCTTGTCCTTATGATCGCGATACTTGCGGTAAGAAAAGTACGCCACCGATAACGACGCGACCGAGGTAAAGAGCATGAGAAGCCATTCGGTCGAGTGACTGAGATGCTCGGCGTGGCGACCGGCGATCTCTCCCGTCGTTCCATACCAGCTGGCGTGGATCGCGGCTTCGAGAGCGTGGATGTTGAAAAGCACACCCGGAGTTTCCATGAAGCCAATGAGCAAGGCACCCAGCGCAAGAATCGCCAGAGGGCCTGTCATAAGCCACGAGCTTTCGTGGGCATGCGAAGCATGCTTGCTGCGCGGCTCTCCCCAGAATGCGAGCGTGTAAGCGCGAAGCATGTAAAACGCGGTCATGAGCGCAGCGGAGAGCAGAAGTGCCCACGCAATCGGTCCGTGCTCGAAGGCCTTCGCGAGGATCATGTCCTTCGAGAAAAAACCGGCGGTCAGCGGAAAACCGATGATGGCGAGGGTCCCGATGAGGAAAGTAATGTGTGTGATCGGCATCTTCTTGCGAAGACCGCCCATCTCGAAAAGATCCTGATCGTGGTGCATGCCATGAATCACAGAACCGGCGCCGAGGAACAAAAGCGCCTTGAAGAACGCGTGCGTGACGACGTGGAAGAACGCCGCGACCGGAGCGCCGACACCGAGGGCAACGAACATGAATCCAAGCTGCGAGACGGTTGAGTAAGCGAGAACTTTTTTAATGTCTCGTTGCGTAATCGCAATCAGGGCCGCGAGCCACGCCGTTCCCATCCCCACCCACAACATCCAGTCGAGGACCGCGGGTTGAGTCGCGAAAAGAGGCCAGAGCCTGACGCTCACGAAGATACCCGAAGTGACCATCGTTGCGGCGTGAATGAGCGCCGAGACCGGAGTCGGACCCGCCATCGCGTCCGGTAGCCAAACGTAGAGCGGGAATTGCGCGCTCTTCCCGGTCGATGCCCAGAAGAGAGCGCCGAGAACTACGAGCAGAACGGCGGGCGAGAGCTGCGAGCTTTCGCCGGAGAAGAAGGTGATGATCTCGCGAATCTGAAGCGTATTCGCGAAAAGTGCCAACATGAACAGCGCCACGAAAAATCCGAGGTCACCGATGCGGTTT
>JBDSDI010000061.1:0-3428 GCA_039920645.1 Bdellovibrionota bacterium
TCGCGCTCGTGCAGGCCGTCGGTATCGCGATCTTCTTAATGTGGATTTCGGTCCCAATGACGTTCGTATCGATTCTGCTTATTGGCATCCTCGGCATCGCCATTCTTTTTATCAACAAAAAGATTAAGGCGATCGGACAAGAGGCGCCTCGTGCTTACGAGCGCCTTTTCGCCAAATCCACTCGCGCGATCCGCGGTCTCATTCACATCAAGCTTTCGCGCCGTGAACGCGATGAGCTCACTGAACTCGAGCGCGACAATCAAAAATATTACAAAACCGCATCGCAAGCGCTTCTTGGAGCTCACCTGTCCGGAGCCATGCCCATAGCCTTGGGAGGCATCCTCCTCGCCGGAATCGTAAAGATCGGTCGTGGCGAATTGATGATGGAAGCCGCTTCGATTCTTTCTTTCGTTTATCTTTTCGTACGTTTTTCTCAGCAGATCTCCTATGTTGTTCTGAACTTTGGCCAAGCGTCGACCTATACACCGCAAGCCGAGTCCTGCATCGAGTTCCTGAAGACTCAAGCGCCCGAGCATCCTTTAGCTGTTGCATCGAATTCCTCCCCGCTAAAAAAGGCGCCGCTTATCTCGGTTGAGAACCTAACCTTTCGTCATGAAGCTGCGGATAACCCTATCCTCAACAATCTTTCTTTCGAAGCCGACGCTGGAGCCCTCACGGTTCTGAGCGGTCGAAGCGGAAGTGGCAAGACCACTCTTTCTCATCTCATCCTCGGTCTTTACGATCCCTCGAGCGGCCATGTTCATATCGATGGGATGAAGCCCGAAAACTTTATCGAAAAATACGCCGCCGACATCGCTTACGTCGAGGCAAGTGCGTTTCTCTTCAAAGGCAGTTTTCGCGATAACCTCAGTTGGGGACTCGTCCGGTCTATAAAAGATGAGGAAATTCTCGAGGTCCTCGCTAAGGTTGATCTCACGCAGTTCCCGTTGGATCTTCACATTCAAGAAAATGGGCAGCCGCTTTCGACCGGACAACAACAGCGCCTCTCTCTCGCGCGCGCACTCCTGCGCAAGCCTCGCTTTTTGATTGTCGACGAACCGACCGCACACCTCGACGCGTCGACCGAGGCGCTCGTCTGCGATGTATTGGCCAAACTAAAAAAAGAAACGACGATCTTAGCGATCTCTCATCAAACTCGAATCAATGAGATCTCTGACAAGGTTGTCGAATTGGGTAACGCCTGAGTATTGCTTTAGCGAAAACCGCTAAGTCTTAAGAGCGTCGCTACAGGTGACGAAAACAAAACTAGGAACTTTTTCCAAGTCCCGTGGACTTTCGTGGTTTCTCTAAAAAGAGAAAGTTTGGCTCTTTGACGATAGACATTCCACAGTACGAATTGTTTCCAAAACTCGAGACGTGTCCAGGGAATCCTCCCAATAAATTGATTGATGACGTCGCTATAGAAAAAGAACATGCCATGAGCATACTTCCCGAGCATATTCGAAACACGAACACGGGCATCCTGCCGATAGACTCGAAGGATCTCATTGATGAAGTATCCCTTGTATTCAGAATCGATGCGGTACCAAAGCCAAGCTTCAGGAACATAACGATCCACATCGACTGGAAATTGGTAGCGTCTGAGAATATCGGTTCGCAAGAAGCCCCATTTTTCACCTGTGACTCCGTATTTAAATTCTTGTTCGAAGGTGTCACTGATAATTCCGTCACCCGAATAGAATTCGCCCACCAATTGACCTGTCTCCCAGTCCCGGCAATGACAGTTGATCCCATAGAGGTCTTTGCGTTTTTCTTCTGGGATCTCAAACCAGCGCGTCCGCAGGCGCTCCAGTGTTTGGGGAATGCAAATATCATCGCTGTCGAGAGGCAGGAAGAAAGTGCCGCGCGCCTCAAGGAAGCCGATATTCATCGCGGATTGTTTGCCTCCATTAGGTTTCCAATGATAGCGGATCGGGAAATCCGTCGTTCCAATCCACGATTCAACACATTCTTTGGTACCATCGCTAGAACCGTCATCGACAATCAACCATTCAAAATCTCGGTGGGTCTGGATTTTCAGACACTCAAGGACCTCGGCCAAGAGCTCTTTGCGGTTAAAGGTCGGTGTGAAAACCGTAAATTCGCAAGAAGTGCCCATCATGAAATTCTTTCTAGGAATCCTTTGCTGAGGTCAGAGAAACAATGCTCGATTCTGTAGTTTTCCAGAACCGTTTTATAGCCCTCGAATCCCATTTTTTCACGAAGAGCGTGATCTGCAATCAACGTCTCAATTTGTATTTCCCAGTCCGCATCGCTCGTAGCTAAGAGACCATTGTGCCCCTGGTTGATGATTTCTCCCACGAGTCCTACATTTGAAGAAACAACCGTAGCGCCTCCGCTCATATAGATACGCACCTTCAATGTGCCTCGGTAAACGGAAAGCTCGTCGTTTTGGAAAAGGGGAAACAGGCCGATATCGAGCGCCAGTACTTCTTCAACCATGCCCTGCTGATCGTAATGGTCTCGAATCTCATGCGGGATTCCTTGCAAAATTTTTGATAGATCCGCACCGCCGGCACCTACGACACGAAATACAAAATCCGATCGTTTGGCCGCGATTCTTCTAAGAGCCGGAACCACGACATCAAGATAAGGAAGCGTAGAGCGCGATCCCACCCAACCCACGACCACGCGATTGCGGGTCCTAGCACGCCAGCCCTTTTTTCCCTCGAAAACCTCGACCTGAGCCGGGCCTCGCACCACGAAAACGTTTTCGGGATGATGCCGTCTTACCCATTCCGCCATCAACGTGTTGTCGGTCGAAACGTAATCCGCATGTTTGATCAGCTTAAGAAAAGCCTTTTCGCCGATGAAGGAATCGAGCCACATCGGATCATCGAACTCATAAAGTAAACGCCCCCGGGTACGGGCGTGAATCAGGGGGATCAGCCAGGGAGGGCAGAATTTAATGAGCATCACGGCATGGGCCGAGCCCACCAAAGTGAGCAAATACATTGCGCGGAGGCAGATGTAAGCCAGATTGAGCAGTCGTAAGGGAATATCGATCAGCAAACGAAGGAAGCGCGGCCAGCCCAGAATTCGTTGGCGCAGTTTTCCGATGAGTGCTGCGTGTGTCTGAAAAAACACGGCCTCGTAGCCATTTTTAAGGAATTCTTCGCGGAAAACTGTGCCGCGCACCGTCGAACTTGGCGAAAATCCAAAGAGCACAATGAGGATTTTCTTCATATTATTCTTAGAGCTTTCCATTCTCAAAGCGGCGGCGTCCTGCTATCAATAGCCTTACCTCAAGAAAGGGTGTTTTTGCTATGAATACCAATCGTGAAAAAGCTGCCAACGAAGTCCCGTTGATGGAAGTCGGAAACGATAACATCGTTCTCTTCCACCCCCATATGCCTAAACGCGGTATCGAAGAAGTCACCGATACGTTAAAAACCCGTTGGATCGGC
>JBDSDI010000062.1:0-5231 GCA_039920645.1 Bdellovibrionota bacterium
CCAACTAAAAAGACTTGCAGCATCGCCTGGTGTCTAGCCAGGCGCATCGGTTTTTGCGAGCCCAAAGATAGGGGCTGGCTTGTTAGAATTCGGGCCCGGCCCTAGATTCCTCAGGGTGAAAACCAAAAAAAGGCTGTCCTACCTCATCCTTCCCGACTTTCAGTGGAAAATGGTTCTCTACGCCGCCGGGCTTTCGGCCTTCGTGATAGTGCTTCTCTACTGCGCAAATCTCTATTTCTTCTATAGCCTCAAGCAAGAGGGGATTGCGGCTGGACTCAGTCCCACCCACCCTTTCTTTCTTTTCCTCGATAAACAGTCGCGATTTTTGGATGCCATTTTCGTAGGGGTGGCTGTGGTCGTAAATATCGTCGTGATCCTCGGCGGACTCTGGGTTTCCAATCGCATCGCGGGACCGATCTACCGCATCGGAACTTGTCTCGCCCAAATGACCGAGGGACAGAAGGCTTCGAAAATTTCTTTCCGGAAGTCGGATTTTTTTGGCGACATCGTTACCGTCGTCAATAAAGTTGTCGATCGCCACAACGCCTCCTCCACGTCCCGCGAGAGTCAATGAAGTACGCCCTGCTCTTTGTGGCGGTCTACGCCGCGCTTTTTGTACACCGCAGCCTCACACATAATATTTCGGTGCCCCGGCCTCGCGAGAGCATTCGTGCTGATCTTGCGCGGGAAAAAGAAGGAAGGGGCCCGCTCTCGCAAGCCTTCGAGATCATCGCGCACGAAGCACGCGTTTCTAAAAAGTCTGTCCCCGTGATCCACCCCAACGATCCGTTGGGAGCGGGAGATTTCTCGTTTCTCATTACAGCCGAGGACACGCGCGAAACGTTTCTTGAAAAACTCCGCGGCTACTCAGAATCGTCGGAAGCAACTTCGGAAGCCGTGCAGGTCGACGTGCTTCGCTACGCTCTCACTCAACCTGAAACCCAGAACGCATATCTCATCGGCATCGCGACTCAGCTCCTAGAAAATCCAGAAAATTTTGGTCTCTCGGCTGGGTCACAGGGCGCACGCGAAGTCACGTCTCTAGCGGCCGAACTTCTTTCTCGGCAAATTCCGGATCTGGCAGAGCTCGAATCAATCGCTCAGCCGCTCAAACTTCTGCATCCCCAAGACACGGGTGTCTCGGAGGCCTTAGAAAAAATCTTAGTTGCCCGTCGGGCCCAAGGGACTGATTGAAACGAGTTCCTCTGCCAAATCCGAACCTTCCACAACGCCGTCGATCTTGATTTCGACCCGACGATTTTTCGCCAGCGACTGTTCATCTTTTTTGGTCGTCAGCGGCTGTGTTTCTCCACGTCCAAACCAGCTGATCTGATTTTCTTGAAGTCCTGAAGCGAGCAGCTCGTTTTTCACACTTTTGGCGCGACCCTCGGAAAGCTCGTTATTGAGGGCATCTGATCCTCGGTAGTCGGTGTGTCCGCTCACTTCAATTTTTTTCCATCGATCCGAGTGTTGAGCCAGCACGGAACCTAAGCGACCGATATATTCTTTCTGATGCTTTTCGAGATGCGACATGCCGGTCTCGAAGAGCAGCACGTCTTCGGGAATCCTTAAGAGAATATAGTTAGCTGTGACTTCAACTTGAGCGCGAGGAGCCGTTACTTCTTCCGGCGGCGGGGGGGGCGCAGCTTCGACTGCGGCTTTACCTTCGGAGCCGAAGTGCCAAAGCAAACCGAGCGACGCCACCACGAGTTTTTGATCCTTGAGATTGGTGTCGGTCGTGATTCTGAAGGTCAGGCTCAAGGGTTCATCGGCAATCGCGTAACGGGTCGAGAGACCGATCATCGTCAAAAGGCTCTGACCACTTTCAGGAATTTCCGTGTGGGTCATGTCGGTTCCAAAACCGAAATCGATTTGCGGACCAAGACTCCACTCTTTATCGAAACGGTAGCGGGGTGAAATTTCCGCCCAACCCGACAAGAATTTTATTTGGTGAGAAACATTGTCGAGACTTCCGGACAAAAAACTGTAGCGAAATCCTAGATCGGTCTGCAGTTCCCATTCGGCATCTCCGAACAGCGCGCCGGCTTTCATCAAAGCCTCGTATCCTTTTTTTGAAACCTCATCGGGCACTGCCGTGCTCAAATGTTGATAGCCCAACTCCGCACCGAGGTGAAAGCGTGGTGAATCTGCGTGCGTGACGCCCGCCAGTCCCAAGAAGCCTAAACAAAGTCCCCGTCCGAAGGATATCGATTTCATGTTCATGCCCGCCATCATTTGCAGTAAACCGCCCAGTCATCCCAATTGTGATTCGGTGAATTTTTTCCCGGTACGTAAGCCGAGCAGAACGAACAGTTCGTCCCCGGGCCACATGTAATCAGCGTCTTCACGCGAGGACTTGAGTAACGAAGCGTTGATGAACAGCAGCCTTGGGCCGAATCGCTTCTCACAACATCAGACGGACCCGCACTCGAGTGACAGGTGACTTCGGATCGCGAATATCCGGGAACGTCGCCGCGACCGAGGTAGGTTCCCGAAGCCAGGCAGCACGCTTGCACGTTGCAAGATTTGATTTGCGTTTGTCCCGTTGAACAGGTCGATCCGGAATATTCCGAATTTGGTTGAACGCAGCTTCGGGATTGCACTCCGCCACCGCAAGAAACCGAACACCCTCCCGGCGTACCCCAGCCGTCGCCGGTCACGAGCGGTTTACAGACTCCGCTCACGTTGAAGCCCTTGCCGGCGGGACAGGTCGTACAGGTCGGATAATTCGTAGTGCCATTGGTACATGTCGGAGGAGGCGGTGGCGTGCAGGCTTCCGTCACTGCTCCGGCACATGCGAGACCTCCATTCGCAGCCGCAGGATTCGAACAGCTGCGCGTGCGTTGTCCGGAATTTCCCGTCGCCACGCACGCTCCCCAAGCGCTCCAATTTCCGTTCTGCCAGTCGAGTATTCCGACGGCAGAGCTGCGTCCCGAATTGTCGATCGCTTTCACCTGCGCCACGTAGGCCTTGCCTGCCGTAAACAGCGCGGCCTGCGTGAAGAGAGCCGGCGAAGTGCAGCGCGTCCAATCCACCACCCCGTCGATACGGCACTGGGTTTCTTTGATACCGCTTCCCGCCGCATCGCTCGCCGTAAAGAAGATTTCTAAGCGATCGGGGCCGTAAGCGACTTTCTGTATCGTGGCCGTTGGATCTTCGAGGTCAAAATTCCACGACGTTTGCGAAACCTTGCCTCGGATACCTGCATCATCCACACCACGAACGTATTTCACGACGCTGCCCGAGCGGGGTGCGTCCACGTTCACCGGACTCACACACGCGGTCCAATTCGTTCCGTCGTCGGAGCATTCGTAAGAAGTTGCCACCGCCGTTGCATCACATTCGACACGGGCCTGCGTTCGCGACCCATTGATCCAATTAGAGCTGTCGGCAGGAACGAGACGACACGTGGGTCCATAGTAAGTCGCCTTCGCGCGCCAAACCGTATTGCGCGGAATAGCCGTTTGTCCACAGAGCGTGACGGCTCGCGATGAGAAGGTGTAGTCCGCATTGAGGACCAGGCCCGAGTAAAGGGTCGGCGACGTGCAGGTGTGCCAATCGTGCGCGGAGCTTGGTCCCTGAAGTTTGCATTCGTATTTCGAAACAGGGCACGAACTCGGCTTTGCGCTAAAGAAAATATTGCCGTAAGGATGGGCTACATCGACCACGTTGTCGTTCATGACCGGATCACTGAGACTCACTTTCCACTGCACACAGTTCGTATCACCACTGCTGCGATTCCACTGATCCACAGTGCGCACGCAGAAGCGAGCATTTTGTGAATCGTTCAAGCCGGTGATGACGTGCGATGTGGTTGTGGAACACGAGATCCAGGGACTGTCTCCGACCCGGCACTCGGGAAAATTCACCGGACCGTTCGGTGACGAGCACGAAAAATTGGTTGTTAGATCGGCACTCGTTCCGTAGTTGTTGGGGAAGTTAGTCTGGATCGTACAAACCGGAAGTCCGGTCGGTGGCGTCGTGTCCCATTCGTACTGAATCTGTCCTACGTTGCCCGCACGATCGGTCGCTTTGACGTAGAAAATATATTTTTTCCCAGGACTAAGGTTGTCCACGGCGTAGGTCTGCGAACAGGTTGTGTAGGCAGGTATCGCATCTTTAGTTCCCACCGCGCACTCGGTACGATTGATTCCGTTGGCATCGGAAACATCGTAGGAGAAGCGACCCGAAAGGCCCGGGGTCACGGCACTCGTCAGATCGATGCGGGGAGGCGTGAGATCGACGATCCAAGAAATGCTCGTCTCGGGACTCGCAAGCTCTTCGGTGTTCACAAAACGCACGGCCAAGTTGTGCGTTCCTTCCGTAAGATTCGAAAGGACTTGTGAGGTGTTCGAAGTACAGGTCGCCCAGCCCCCAGAATCGAGACGACACTCACGTCGCGCAATTCGTTGTTCTGATGCGCAAACGTAACCGATATTAGACGATTTGAGACGCGTGGGAGAAGCCACCGTCGAGATCACGCATCGTTCAGAGGGAGCAATGAAGTTCGTGTTGAACGACACGCTGGAAATGGGCGACTCATTGGTTGCCTTGTCGTAAGCTTTCACTTCGAGCAGATATTGTTTGTCCTTAAGGAGTCCTTGAACGCTGAGCGACTGCGTTCCGTAACTTCCACATTCGTACCAGTAGCCCTGAGAATCCGCATTGCCTACGCGACAATGGATTTTATCGAGACCACTTTCTTCGTCCGAGGCGGAAATAGAGAAAGTAGGAACGTTCACCGAAAGTCCATCGAAGCGAAGTGTGTCGATCGAGGGCGGAGTACTGTCCACTCTCACACTTAAAGTCGCTTCCGGGCCTTCAACGCCTTTTCGAGTGCGCGCTCGTACTTTGAGTGTCGTGCCGCCATCGGAGAGCGCCGAGAAAGTGTTCTGACTCATCGTCATGCAATCATTCCAGGTCAGCGAACGGCTCGTGTTACATTCCACGGATTCGACGAGATCCTCCGGATCGAGGCGCGGTTCCTTGCAAGAAAATGTGGTGGCAAAAGAATTTGATCTCACCCATGTCGGCGGGGTCGTTGCGAACTTACAAGTCGGAAGAGCGGCGTTGGCGTCGATGTTGGGGGAAATAAATTCGTCGGTATTTTTGGTGCCCTTGAATTCGACGCTTTTAAAACATGCCGTCGGGAGCAATAGAAGTCCGGTGAGTGCGGCGATCTTAAGATTGCGGATCCCGTCTCTCATTGCCCGACTCCTTCAACCGTGGTC
>JBDSDI010000063.1:0-20251 GCA_039920645.1 Bdellovibrionota bacterium
CGCGACACGCGTCTCGAAAAAGCTCAAACTGTTAACGGCGCCACCGTCGGTATGGACAAGGATAAGAACGTCATCGTTCAGCGTAAGGTCTTCCTTGCGGAGTCCCTCCGGAATCTCGAGAAAGAAGTCTACAGCATGGAGAACGACCTCTATGGGAACGAGAAGTACGGCACTCGTGGGACCCAAGGCGTCTTGAAAGACTGCGAAAAGAAGCTCGCGGATCCTCGCATCGGCGGCACTGGTAAGCTGAAACCTATCGCGACTTCAGATCGCGTGACCGAAGAAGAAGACGATGTGAAGTTCGTCATCGATGAGAAGGGTGATCTCGTAGGCATTACGGAAGAGAAGCTGCGTGATCGCATCGACCGTTTCCGCGGCTACAAGAAAATCTTGGGCACGCGCAAAGCTGAACTTGGAACCGATATCGAGATCTGCGAACAAAAGCACCGCGAAGCGCTGATCGCTAACGGTCTTGCGCCCGAAGACGGAGACGGCAAGGGTGAGTGGGTCACCGGTCCTCAAGGCTTCAAAGTCTGGCGCGCAAAAAAGAGAGAAACTTCGAACCCCGAAGTTCTTTCCAAACGTAAGTTCAAGCGCGAGACCGACGAAAGCAACGAAGAAGAAAGCGAACAATAAGGTTTCTGCGCTTTTGAGCGTAGAACGAAACGAAAAGAGCGATCGGAGCCTCGGCCCCGATCGCTCTTTGGTTTTTTAGCAGAAGTTTTATACGAAACGCGAGCCGACGTGATTTGAGGGGAACGTGAGAACCTCGACGCCATCGTCGTGAACGGCGATCGTATGCTCGAACTGCGCGGAGAGTTTTTCATCCTCGGTTTCGACGGTCCAGTCATCTTCGAGCAGAATCACTTCGCGTTTGCCTTGGTTCACCATCGGCTCGACGGTGAAAACCATACCGGGAAGAATCTTAGGTCCGGTACCCTTGCGTCCGAAGTGCGCCACATGGGGATCTTCATGGAAGACACGGCCGATGCCGTGTCCGCCGTACTCGCGCACGACCGAGTAACCCTTGGCTTCGACGAAACTTTGAACTGCGAAGCCAAGGTCGCCAAATGTAGCTCCGGGTTTTACTGCGCGGATGCCGGCCCACATCGCATCTTCGGCGGCTTGAACGATGTCGCGCGCGGCGCGCGAGGTCTTGCCCACGAGATAGGTCTTTGAGTTATCACCATGGAATCCGTCGAGAAAGGTTGTGACGTCGACGTTGATGATGTCACCTTCACGCAAACGGTAAGCGTCGGGAATGCCGTGACACACAACGTGGTTGACCGAGGTGCAGGTGCTCTTCGGATAGCCTTTGTAATTGAGGCAGCTCGGGATTGCGCCGTTTTCGATAATGAAGTCGTGGCAGATTTGATCGATCTCCAGCGTGGTAATTCCGACCTTGATATGGGGCTCAATCATCACCAGCACGTCGGCGGCCAAGCGGCAGCTGCGTTTCATAGTTTCGATTTCATCTTTGGTCTTGATGACAATTCCCACGATCAAAATCCTTCTTAAACTTAGAGGTCGTCTCTCATCAGATCGTCCATACCGGCGCCCGGAGCGTCGGGGCTTCCGGTGGTAGGACGTGCATTGGAGAGGTCTGGGTTACCGGTAATGACCTGGGTCTTGTTGACTCCGGGTGCGTTGGAACCGGACAGTGCCGCCAGGTTCGATTTCTCGTCCACCTTAGCAGTTTGGCCGGGGGCGAGTCCATCAATGAAATACTCCGAGATCGTCTTCTGGGTCGTGGCCGTGGGCACGTCGCCCGTCTGGGAATCGATCTTCACTTGAATAATTCCGTCCGGAACCTCAAAGTCTTCGACGGGTTGATCCTTAAGAGCTTCCTGCATGAAGGACATCCAAATCGGGGCAGCGGAGCGCGTTCCGGTTTCGTTGCGGCCGATCGGGCGGTCTTCGTCAAAGCCGATCCAGACGCCGCCGATGACCTGGGGTGAGTAACCCAGGAACCAGGCGTCGCGGTAGTCACTGGTTGTTCCGGTTTTACCGGCTAGCGGCCGCTTCAACTGTTGAACCACAGTCGCGGTGCCGTACTCGACGACGGAACGCAAGAGGCTCGTCGTGAGGAATGCGATCTTAGGATCGAGAACCTGCTCTTGTTCTTCAAGAGGAAGAACTTTGTTTTCCTCGAGCACGTTGCCGCTCCAATCGAGAACTTTCTCGATCACATAGTGTTTCTGGCGACGGCCCTTGTTGGCGAAGATCGACCAAGCGCCGACCATTTCGTCGAGACCGACGCCGGAGCTTCCGAGACCGAGCGAAAGATCGGGCGCGAGTTTCGACTTAATGCCGAGTTTTCTAGCGAAGTTGATAACGGTGGGCACTTTCAGGTACTGCAAGAGTTTCACGGTCGGGATATTGCGCGAATAGGCGATAGCGTTGCGTAGGAGCGTGTCGCCGTAGAACTTTTCGCCGTAATTATCCGGTTTCCAGACGTTCTCGAGCTGCGTCTGCTCATCCTGGTTGCGGTAGACGATGGGCGAGTCGACGATGACGGTGGAAGGCGTCAGTCCCGACTCCAGCGCCGCGCCGTAGACGAAGGGCTTGAAGGTTGATCCGGGCTGACGGATGGCTTGGAAAGCGCGATTGAAGTGCGACCCGGTCTTCGTGAAGTCGTAACCACCGACGATCGCTTCGAGGCCGCCGGTCTTGAGGTCGTAAGAGATCAGGGCGCCTTGAACGATCGGTTCCTGCTCGAGTTTCAGGAGAAGATTTTTCTCATCGATCACGCGCGGTTGGACGGTGATAACGTCGCCGATTTGAAGTTCGTTGACGGGATTGCGTACGACTTTCTCCCCGTAAACTTCGTCAGGGTTGGATTCGAGAACCCAGCGGTAATCTTCAGGCTTGATATCGCCCGTACGGTTTCCGATTTTTGCCTTGATGGAGCGCTTGGCGCGGTCTTTCCCGACGACGACGGCGAGGTAGTTCTTGCCGATTTCAATCGGAGTGGGCGTGTCGTCCGCGACGGGCTCGTGGACTTCACCTTGGGCGTCGATCACGCGGAAGTTGTAGAAGCTTTTCACGAGCTCGAGATGTTTTTTCGCGCTCCAGGCGTCGATTTCGGTTTTAGTTTTCATGTGAACCGCAGGTCTTCTGAGGCCGAGTCGTTTGTCGACTTCGCGCAATCCAAGATCGATGGCCTTCTGTGCGGCGAGCTGTTTATCCATGTTGACGGTGGTGTAAACGCTGAGGCCCTGGTTCACGCGCTCTTCGCCGTATTTCTCGATCAACGCACGACGCACGTATTCGGCGAGATAAGGAGTGGGACTTACGAGCCCAGGCGCCGTGTTCACGATCTTGATTTCTTCGGCCAGTGCTTCGTCATGTTCGGATTTGCTGATCTTGTGGGTCGCAAGCAGGCGGTTGATCACGTAGATCTGGCGATGCTTGGCGGCGCGGGGAGCGACGGCGGGATTGTCACGCGAAGGTGCGCGGGGCAAGCCCGCGAGCATCGCGGCTTCGGCAATGCTGAGGTCCTTGGCGGATTTTCCGAAATAGGTCAGAGCTGCGGCTTCGATACCATAGGAGTTCAATCCGAGGAAGATATGGTTGAGGTAGAGATTTAGGATCTGCGCTTTCGTGAGCGCCTTCTCGATGCGGAACGCAAGAATGACTTCTTTCAACTTTCGTTTGTAGGATTTTTCGGGAGAGAGAAGAAAAGATTTTGCAACTTGTTGTGTGATGGTGGATCCGCCTTGCACGGTCGCTCCGGCGCGCATGTTCTTGAATGCCGCGCGCACGATCGTGAGAGGGTTGATTCCGGAGTGCGTATAGAACTCGTCATCTTCGGCGGCGACGAAAGCGTTGGCGACTTTTTCGGGAGTTTCCGAGGGCGGAATGTAGATGCGACGTTCTTGCGCGTAGCTTGCGATCACCTTGTCGTCTTTGGAGTAGATCGTCGTCACGAGTTTCGGCGAGTAGTGCACGAGACTGTCGAGATTCGGAAGATCAGTCGAGTAGGTGGCGATTAGGGTGACTCCGCCGATGATCGCAACGCCGCATCCGACGAGAAGAATGATAAAAATCCGTTTGAGCAGTTTCATTGGGTAATACTATATCAGGGAGCAATGAAAATATCTGTGATGCGAGCCTTCGTGCTCCTCGGACTGGCGGCGTGCAACGCCAAAGTTTCGACTCCCCTTCCCGAGACGCTTCGCGTGCAAGTTCCTTCGGAGCCAACGCACCTCAACCCTTATCTGGCGGAGACGGGAGCCGAGATGACGATTCTGAGGAACCTCGTGCGCACGCCGCTTCGTTTTGATCACGACGGAGCATGGAAGGCGGTGGGGGATGCTGCGGAGTCCTACGCATGGAGTATCGACGGCAAGGAGCTGAAACTCGTCTTCCGTTCCGACCTGCGCTGGTCAGATGGAGCGCCGCTTACCGCGTGTCAGTACCGAGCGGGAATCCTGCGCATGCTCGGAAAAAACACGGGCTTTCCGAGCCCGATGAGCGAACTTTATCGGGCTCTGCCGGGCTACAAACAGGCGATCACGGGCAATTTTTCCGAGATCGAGCGCAACCTTCGCTGTAATGACCGAGAACTCGTACTCACGAGCACCGCGCCGCATGACCGCGACCTCGTCAACGCACTTTGTTTCGTAGGCTCCGCACCGTGGCGCGATGGTCTGGATCCCGAGCAGAAAGTCAGCTCGGGACTTTTTAGGAGCCTCGAGTGGAAAAAGGGCCGCTCGATCAAGATTACTGCCGTGGATCCTCAGCATTTCCTCGTCCCGACTTTTGAGTTTCTTTTCATTCGCGACCCGGACACGGCCCTCATCATGTATGAGAAGGGCGACCTTGATGTCCTCACGGAATTGCCAGCCTTGCTGATCCCGCAGCTGCGGTCGCGCGAAGACTTCCGAAAAGCATCGATGATGGCGACCTACTATGTCGCATTCGCAACTAAGAACGCGGCTTGGACGCGCGAACCGCGTTTGCGTCGGGCCTTAGCCTTGAGTGCGGGACGCGAAGAAATTCCGTCGCTACTTCAGGGCGGAGAGCGCGCAGCCTATACGCTGACGCCGGACGATCTCATTCCTGCATCGCAGCTCGCGGCATTTCGCGATGCTCGTCGCGAAGATCCGAAAGAAGCCAAGCGACTTTGGGACGAGGTCGCGGCGCAAAATCCTAAACTGATTCCGGACAAAATTTCCCTCGGTTATCCAGCGGGCTCGCGTCACCAGCTTCTCATGGAGAGACTCGCCAATAACTGGCAACGTCGTCTCGGCGTCGAGGTGTCTTTTGATCCTCAGGAATGGAATCACTACATCGACGTTCTCAAGAAAAAAGCCCCCGCTCTTTTCCGCTACGCATGGACCGCGGTTTATCCCGATCCACGTTTTTTCCTCGGTATCTTCCAATCATCGAGCCTCAACAATTTCGGAGGATGGTCGTCGCCTGCTTTCGACAAGAAAATAACATCCTTGGACCGAGCGAAGATCGACGACGAAAATTTTATTCCCGAAGTTCTCGAAGCCGAAGACCTTCTCGTTTGGAAAGAAGCCGCGCTGATTCCGCTCTATCATTACGCAAAAGTTTTCATGGCCCGCGGAGAGGTCGGAAGAAAACTAAAATTTACCTACAACGGTTTCTTGGACATCACGAGCTTAATCAAGCAGGAGTAAAGCGCCGCGAAGCCGAGCCCGAAGAGCAGGCCTGCCACGACATCAAGCGGATAATGCTCCCCCAGAATGACCCGGCTGAAACCGATGAAGACAAGCAGCAGTACAAGGAAGATTCCGAAGGCGGATCTGCCTCCCGAGAATCTCTCCTTAAGGCGACGACTTTCGAAGAAGAAGAGGGCGCAGAGGAAGGTCGTGTTAAACGCGTGGTTCGAGGGGAAGCTGAGAGCCGGCAGTACGCGCGGGTTGTAGTAAGTCACGTGAGGTTTCAGACGGCCAAAGAAAATCTTTAAACCCATCGATGCCAGATCCGATAAACCGGCGCCGAGAATCATCGCAAGGCACATGAACGCGAAACGTTTGGGGCCGGGCAACCGCGGCCATTGGAAACAGCGCCAAAAAACCGTCATGAAGACAAGTGCGATCAACGCGATGCCCCCCGCGCTTTCCACAAGCCAACGGAGGCTTTCAATAACGAGACGGTGGTCTCCGGGCGGCACAACCCACGCCTCTCGAAGCGCGCTGTCCCAATTCACCCAGCTTTGAGGGAATCGCAGACAAAAACTTTCAGGAAGACAGCGTGTCTGCAGCGGATCAAGAACGTTTGTCATATGGTCGAGTTCCGTCCTTGAGGGCTCGAGATCTGGGTTCTAGAATGGGCACTGGCCAAATCCATGAAAAACTATTCTATCTTCGAAAAAGCAGCCTGGGTGGGGCTCGTTGCGATTCTCGCCTTGTTTGCTTCGATCCGCGTCATCGGGCTTCAGCCCGATGCGGCTCTGTACGCGGGACTTTCCCAAAAAATATTGCACACCGGCGAGTGGTGGCTGCTTTCGGCGAGTCCTGAAAAGTTTCCAAAATTCTTCGAGCATCCTCCCTACTTTTTCCAGTGGGGCGCATGGCTCATGTCCTATGTCGGCGTGCACGAATGGAGCGCGAAATCGATGGGCGCGCTACCCTCCTTCGTCGCGGTTCTGTTGGTGACGACCTTCTGTTGGAGAGAGTGGGGCTGGTCGGTCGCGGCGTGGACCGTTTTTGCCATTGCGACCACCGGGCACTTCACGAAATACGCTTCGACTTCGATGATGGAAGGGCCTCTTTCTTTAGGTGTTTTGGTCGCGGCGATCGGCACGTACGTCTATCTTTATTCCCGAAAAAATTTCGTGCAACTCTCGGGCGTGCTCATCATGGGCGTCGGCATCACATTGGCCTGCGCGATGAAGGGCGTGATCGGTCTCGGCGCGTGGGGCGGCTGCATGCTCGCGATCGTGGGACACTTCTTCCTGGAGAACAAACCGCTACGTCGACTTTTCTTCGTTCCGTTTTTAGGGCTTTCACTTTTCTTCTTCGCGGCGCTGCCGTTTCTTTATTGGCTCTGGCAAGCGGTCAAACAACCCGCTCTCTTCGAGTGGCTGCACGGTTATTTTGTGAATCAAGTCTTTCGTTCGGCAACCACGGATCGCGGCGAAGACATCTTCAAGGAAGCTCACAACTTTTTCTATTATCTCGAAGTCATCGTAAAGAACCTCTGGCCCTGGTGGTGGACGGTTCCGCTCACACTTTTCTTCGCCCTTCGCGGTCGACAGGATTTCCGTAATCCTGCTCTTCTGCGTTGGCTTTTGGTTTCGATATCAATCTTCTCGGCTTTCATCGTTCCACTGAGTTTGGTCTCTTATAAGCTTCCTCATTATCTGCATCCGACCTATCTCGTAATGGCGCCACTCGCGGGATTTCTTCTTGATCATCTGGCGCGCCGCTATCTGCTGCCACGCTACGCGAAACTCGCGAGCCCTTGGGTGCGTTGGGCGCCGCTGCTTGTGGCGTGTGCCGTCGCGTGGGGCCGTCCCGGACGCGTAAGCACGAGCGAGAACCGGGGACAGGAATTCATAGCGGCTCGCGACCGTATCAACGGCGCTCCGGCGCGTTGCCGCATCGTCGTTCCCAAACCCACCATCGACGTTTACCGCATGGAGGCTTTCGCGCTCTGGTATTTCGAAGGACGCGAATGGACTTTCACTGAGGATCGGCTTCCGTCGCCCATCGCCGTTCCTTCACGTTCGATATACTGGGTTCCGCCTCAGGGAACCCTATGGGCTAGAGAGGATTGTAAGTCATGAAAGTAGGACTCGTCCAAATGTGTTCGGGGAGCGATCCGATCGAGAATCTTCTCGTCGTCGACTCCTATATAAAGGAAGCCACTGATCGCGGTGCGGACCTCGTCTGCTTCCCGGAGAACGTATTTTATCGCGGACCCAAGGAGTCGCCGACCTTCAGTCGCAAAGAAATTTGCCTCAGCTTCGACGAAGCCGGCAAGCTCGTCGCCAAGACGGAGTTTGCGCAGGCGCTCTCCGAAATCATGTCCGGTTGGGATGTGGCCGTGAGTCTCGGCTCTACGCTCGAGTGCCGCGGAGACGTTGCTCATCCTTACAACGCTCACCTCCTCCGAAAGGCCGACGGAACGATTTCGGTATATCGTAAACAGCATCTCTTTGCCTTTAAGGGGCGCACGGCGAACTACGAAGAATCCAAAGATATTAGTCCGGGAGACAACGTTCGCTGCGAAGAGATTAAGGGCATTAAGGTCGGCATGAGCATCTGCTACGACGTGCGCTTTCCTGAACTTTTCCGCGAGATGGTCTTGGGTCGCGGAGCGCAGGTGCTCCTCATCCCCGCGGCTTTCGCTACTGAGACGGGCGAAGCTCACTGGCACACGCTCTTGAGAGCGCGAGCAATCGAGAACCAGGCCTTCGTCGTGGCGTCCGGCCAATTCGGGTGCCACACCGATTCGCGTGGACAGCTCTGCGAGTGCTACGGCAACAGCATCGTTTACGGTCCGTGGGGAGAGACCGTCGCCGAACTGGCCGGTTCCGAAGAGGGCCTGCTCGTCGTCGATCTCGACTTTGAAGCCCAAAATGAGCTTCGTAGCCGACTTCCGGCCTTGAGCGGGGCGCGCTTCTGGGAAAATACTGCAAGGCGTTAAGGGTTGAAAGATATTGCCACTTCCCAGGTCTCGAAATCTTTGTCACAATCTAAGTCATGACCAAATCCGATCTTGTTAACCTCATCACCGAGAAGACTAACCTCACCAAGAAAAAGGTCGAGGCTGTCGTGAACTGCTGTTTCGATACGATGTTCGAAGCACTGGTGAACGGTGATCGCATCGAGGTTCGTGGATTCGGAAGCTGGTACGTGAAGCAGTACAAGAGCTACACGGGCCGCAACCCTAAGACCGGCACCGCAGTCGGCGTTCCCGAAAAGAAATTGCCTTTCTTCAAGGTCGGCAAAGAGCTCAAGAAGCTGATCGACGATTCGAAAAAAAATCCCATCAAAGAATAGTTAGCGAAAAACTACCTGCTCGAAAGAGTCAGCGAATAGCATGGAGCGAGCGCGGGTATCTGAGTGCGCTGAATGAGTTCGGCAACACGAAAGTAAGTGATTCCTCCGGGAAGATTTTGTTGCGTCTGCATCAACGAAGACGACGAAGGCGACGCGAAAAAATTCAGAAGCGCTTCGCGCCACGGTCCGGGAGCTTCGCCGTCCTTCGCGGCGTCGAAGGTTCGCCATTCGCCGTTCGCATTCTTGATTTCGAAAGCGTTGCGCCGTTCGTTCATTAGAGTCAGGTGGATCCAGGGCGGAAGCTTATAATGAATGCGCGTTTTTTCGGCGCGACGATCTTCGACCATTTGGAAGAGGCTGCATCCTTTGCGGAATCGTTCGGGTAAACGTCGCAGGGAGATTTCAGCCGCGGATTCGAGATCGCTGAGGACTCCAGAACCGAGGCGCCCGAGATAAGGCTTCGTGCTTTCGGTATCGCTGTGCAGACGGAAGAGCGCCTCAGAGTAACTCGATACGATTTCTTCCGACTGAATTGCGGCCGATGAGGTCCATTGCCGATGCAGGAGCACGACGATTCCACAAAGTTCGCCGCAGTCGACAGGAGTTAGGGAAAGAAGCATCTGATTTCAGTATAAGCCTAAGCCAAGATTCTTTGAATCTTTTGGCGTGAGCTCTATCGCTTGAGATAACGCAGGCGGGCTTCGGCCTTTTGGCGGTATTCGACGGCCTCGTAGCGACGGACCTTGTCGAGGAGGTCGCTCGTCTTCTGAAGTCCCGCAGTAGCGGCACGCAGATCGCCGACCGATTCGTAGATCAGGGCCCCTTGGTAGAGCGACTTCGCCTCGCTGAGGATCTTGTCGTAGAGACGCAGACGCGCTTCTTTGACTTTGTGATAGTAGGGCGCGCGTCCGATGATCTGATCGTAGATTTCTCGCGCTTGAATGTACTGGCGGTTCGCGATGAATTGGTCCGCATCCGCGAGTTGCGTTCCGTATTCGACGTCGAGTTGAGCGATCGCATTTTCGTAGGCTTCTTGGACGTTGCTTTCGAGAGCTTTGACGGCCATTGAAAGTTCACTCTTGATCGATGCGGGAGCGCGACCGGCTTCGTAGTCGTCGCTCTTGGAGGAAAGCTTGTTGTAGAGCTCTTCGAGAACCGGAATGGCTTCGTGATAATCGGCGGCGCGGACCTTGTCCTCGGCAACCTGGTACTCAACGCGGTAGCCTTCGATGAGGTCGAGTTCTTTCTGTCTTTCTTCGGCGTCGGGATCCGGTGCAACGACAACTTCTTGGGGGGCGTCCGAATTGCTCTGCGCGAGCGTGTTCTTGCCGCGAGCAGCGGTCAAGCCGGCGGAAGCTTCCTTATTGGTTGGATCGAGGGTCAGCGCACTGGTGAACGAACTCTCCGCAGCGTCCCAGCGTTTCTCGGAAAGAGCTTGAGTTCCGGCAGCGATGAAGTTCGCGATCTGTTCCTGGTTGTTCTTGGCGGCCTGTTCGGCGTCTTCCACACCGGGAGAGATTTTGCTGAACATGGCTTCGTTCACGTTCGACTGCGCTTGCAGAAGCATGTCCTTGGACTTTTTGTACTTGTCGACCATCTCCAGGATCTTGTTCGTGGAGTCCATGGCCGTTTGCCAATCTCCCTTGGCGATGGCGCGTTCAGCATCCGCGTAGAGTTTTGAGATCATATTCTGCTTATCGATGCTGAGTGCATAAAAGGTCGGCGAAATATCGGGACTTTGTGCGACGTTGATACCGGGCGAAGCCGTGTCGGTCTTGGTCTCGGCGAGTTTAGACGCAATTCCATCCGGAGACGTCCCGCCCAGCGAAGAGAGGATGAGAATCAGGGCAACGGCTCCGACGGAACCATAGAGAATACGTTTTTGCTTCGGAAGATCGAACCAGGCCTGTTTGAATCCGCGATACTTGCGGCGCGCTTTGCGCAGCCATGGGGGAGTTTTCTCATCCTCGGCTTCGTCTTCTACATCGTAAGACTCGACGCTTGCCTTGCCGGAGGGACTGTCTGAAGAAACTGATGAAGCGCGGTGCATGCCCGGGTCGTAAGGAACCGGAACGTTCACGATCGTACTGTCGTGATGGCCGCCGTCGAAATTTCCGTGAGCGGCCGCGTTCTGCGAGGGAGCCATCAGGGCGTGAACCCCGTTCACTGGAACCTCGACGTTTTGCATTGCAGAGTCGACGAGTACGAATTGCATTTCGATGGCGCCGGCCTGAATCGTGTCGAAAGGTTGAAGAGGGGCGTCGGCGACTGTGACGCCATTAAGTTTGGTGCCGGTCGCGGAGCCCATATCTTGAATACGATAACGGTTATTGATGCGAAGAATTTTGAAATGCTGGCGCGAGATCTTTTCGCTTTGGATATGAATGTGCGCCTTGCGCGATCGTCCCACGACCCAAACGGTACCGATATCCAATTTAATTTCGCGTCCTTCGTCCTCGCCTTTGACGATACGCAATTTAGGAAGGGCCTGTTGTTGAGAAACGACGGTATTCTCGCTGGGCGAAACCATGTCATCACTCGGGCTTCCCTCGAACGAGGATCCAGGATTGTAAGGTTGAAGAGCGTTCTCGTCCGAGCCCGACATCGCGTCGATGGGGGCATCTGCCACCTGGGCATCGACGATGTCGCTATTTTCTTCTTGAGGCGAAGGGTCGGTGATGGGCTTGGATTCTCCGTCGAAAGCGACTTCTTCGACGAAGCGCCATTGGAGAGTAAAGGGACCAATGCCGACCTCGGTATCTTCCGCCAACTCGGCGTACTCGATCGGAGATTCGCTTCTCATAATCTGGCCACTGGGCGAAATGTTCTCGACGTAGACCTTTTCGAATCGGCATATAACGGCCGCGTGTTTACGTGACACAGAAACATCGTCGAGCACGATGTCGCAGGATTTATCGCGACCGAGAATCATCTTCTCGCCCGTAATCCTATGGAGATGTTCCTGTCCGTCTTTAATGAGGACGATGGCACGTTGTTTCATCGAATCGTATCCTCCTCGCCGAGAGCCTGGCGGGACTGTTTAATGAGTTCGACTGCCAATTTGCAGGTCGCTTGTTCTTTGGTTCTGTCGCAAGGAATGCTCATCAAGGTTTCTTCCTGCGCGGGCTTGCGGTCTTCGGAATCGGGAGCAATATTCTGCTGCCAGTATCCGGGGATCTGTTCACTCATAATCGAGAGCACCTGTCCGAACTGGGCTTTCGCGCGAGAGTACTGAAGTAGGGCATAGCTTCTTTGACCGTCCTGCATCAGATTTTTTACTTGAGTGCGGAGTCGGCCCTGCGCGAACTGAAGGTAGTCCGCGGCGCTGGTCATGTTGGGATTCTGAGTGAGAGCTTCCTCGAAACGGGCAATAGCGCGAACGTAGTTCTCGTTGTTGTAATCGCGCATGCCTTCGTGGAATTTTCCATCGGCTTCGATCTCGCCGCGCGATTTTTGTCGAGCGGTGTCGGCGATCAAGGACTTCGCGTCCAAGGCCTTCGAGACGCTATCGGCATCGAAGGTCGCATCCGAAGCGAGGGGAACGACTTCGGTTTTCTTTCCGCCTAAGAAGATTGCCACTAAGAAAAGGGCAACGGCGCCGTAGAGAATAAGGCGCCGTTTCGAAGAAGGTCCTTCTTCGGGAGACGAGTCCAGGGGCGATCCGCCGAAAGAGGACGAAGGGGAAGCTTCCTTTGATGCGGCGGCACTAGAAATAAACACGGAGAAACTTTGGTTTCCGATTTTGAGAATGTCGCCGTTCTTGAGGGCCGTGGCGTCTCGTTGCGCAATGCCATTTACGAAAAACCCCGTTTTGGAGCCGGCGTCTTCGACGATGAGGTCCGATTCCTTGGGATAGAGATTCACGTGGTAACGCGAAACGCTGGGATCCAGAAGGACGACGGTGTTGTCTTCGGCGCGGCCGACGCGGATGAGCTCGCCGGAGAGACGAATCTTCTGACCTTGTTCTTTGTTGCGAAGTTCAAAACGGAGATTGCTCATTTATCCTTCCTCCGTTTCGACGTTCAGTAGGAAAGCGCCGCTTCCACCGATCATAGACATGCGGTAAGTGCGACCTCCGAAATCAAGATTGCGGGAATGAGGAGCCCACGCGGCGGCCGTGCACTGTTCTGCGAGTTCGCGGACGGCGGATTCGAACGCGATGTCGCGGCTCGCCTGGGAGATATCCGAACCGATGGCCATCGATTCCTGGATACCGACCAAGGTCGCGATGCCTTTGTTCCAGGCCAGAACCGTAAGGGCGGAGTCGAAAGCGGCCGAAGCTCGCTTGGTGTTCGATACGGATGCGATGGCCCACGCGGGTTGCGCGTTGCCGGAACCGAAGCCGGCGCCGTCCCCACTGCCCTCGAGCGCCTGGGTAAGGCTATAACTGATTTCTTGCATAACCTTTTGGAGGGAAGGCCATTGGATCGGCAAGCTGACGGATCCTTTTTCTTCACGCAAGGCTTCTTCGGAAGCGGCTGCCGCCCGACGTAAACTTCCATCGGTCCAGCGATAGATGAAGATCAAGAAGACTCCTGAAATGATCAAAGCCCAGAAAATCGAATTGACGATCTGTTCGACGAGATTGGCAAGTGTGAATTGACCGTCGAGATAGCGATATTCCACGAAGGCGACTGCGACCGTTTTGTTTCCGTCGCTCGTCCCGATTTTGATCGGGAGCGAGACGTAGGCCACGCCGTTGGCTTCGTCGATATTGATGTATTCGCGATCTTTCGAGAGCGCCATTTGTTCGGGTAAGCGGCTCACGGATTGGCCGAGCTGCTCGGGTGGGGCAAGGATTTGAGCATTCACCACATCGAGAATCTTGGCATCACTGAGGCCGGGCGTTTCGCCTCGACGCGAATCCAGATCGGCGACGAGGTCTTTGTAGCGTTGTTCGATGACTGCACGTTGGTTAAAGGCGACCATCTGACGCGCATAAAGACGCGCCACTTGGATGGATTCGTTGCGCGAACGTTCATTCGCAATATTCTTGAAGGGACTCAGACTGAGACTCGTCACGATCAAGGTCCATACTGCGAGCGAAATCAGACAAAGAAGACGCACGTCCATCGACGCGCTGAGTTTGTCGGCACTGGGATAGACGTTATCCTCGAGCCACGTTTCGATTTTCTCGAGTGGACTTGCCTTCTTCTTAAGTCCCAAAGTATCGATCGAGGACTCCGAGCTCATGAAGTTGTTATTGAGACTCTCGTTGGCTACGGATGAACTTACATCGGGAGCTTTCTTGACGAGTTGAAGAACGAAGTTGTGTACGCTCAACGTATCGCCGGGTTGCATGATGTGCTTTTTGATCAACAGACCGTTGATATAAGTTCCATTGGAAGAGCCAAGGTCTTCCACTTCCACGCGCGTCAGCGAGATGGGGGTAATAACGCAGTGTTTTTTTGAAATCCCGGCCGAGGAAAGACGGACCGCGCATTCCTCCGCGCGGCCGACGACGATCGAGCGTCCACCGGGAATCTCGAAGCTCTCGATCTCACCGTTAGGACTCTTGATGATTCTCAGCTCAAGCATCGATAAACTCCAGATGGGCGCCTTCGGTGAGCCCGGCGCGAGCGCAGCGGCCCGAAGGCAGCTCGAGGACGCGTTGGGCTTTCCAAACGAGAGGAGAGAGACGCCAGGGCCGGAGGGTTTGGATCTTTAGAACCTGATTCGACGCACTCAAAAAGACAACGTCGATCGGGAAACGCATAAATAACGTGTGCACCTGTTTGCAGGGTTCGATCAAGATCGACTCGGTTTCAGGAAGAGACGCGTGGCTGAGCAGACCGACCATTCTCCGGTAGGCGCTCGTGGCCCATGCGCATTCCGCGCTCAGGCCGGCCTTGGTCTCTGAGATCTTGACCGAAGTCATGCGCGGCTTACCCATCACTTGGCTCCGATCATCTGCAGAACGAAAGGACCGAAGATGATGAGGAAGACGGCAGGCATGATGAAGAAAATGAGCGGGATCAGAATTTTCTGACTCGCTTGCGCGCCCATCTTCTCGGCCTTGGTGAGACGTTCGTTTCTCATCGAGTCCGACTGTGCGCGAAGGACGTTGCCGATGCTTGCGCCCATTTGATCCGAAGAAATCAAAACGGCCACGAAGCTGCTCATTTCCTGCATGTCGATACGATCGGCCATGGCGCGCAGACCTTGTGCGCGCGTCTTACCGAGTTGGATGTCTTTGAGGAGGGTCGAAAGTTCTTCGACAAGAGGAGAGTCGGGAGCTTTCTCCACGACGCGACCAATCGCGCCCATGAAGTCGAGTCCGGCCTCGATGCTCAGCGTGAGAAGGTCGACGACGTAAGGCATTGCGATCCGGATTTCGAGTTGCCGCGCCTTGCGTAGCGAGTCGACGTGAATGTTGGGCATAAAGAACATGAAGGCGATGATCGCGCAGCTGAACCACGCCGCAGGGGGATTTTCGGAGAACGCATGAACGAGGAGCAGAAGACTGCCGATTCCGAGCGAGAGCCAGAACTTCGAAGCGACGAAGTGTTCGGGCTCGACATAGCGACCGAGGCCCGCGGAGATGAGTTTAACTTTCCATTTTTGAAGCGCGGCGGGTTTCCAGTATCCCGACGCGAGCGAGAGATAAGGACCCTTGAGGAGCACGCGCGTGAGCGCCAGATAGAACGGTGGTTTGAAAGCGTTTTTCTTTTCGCTGTTCCAATTCAGACCAAGGCGGTCTTCAACGGCGGATTTTTCCGCCGAAAGTTGCACGACGTACATCATGAAGAAGACGGCACTGCCAATAATGATCGCGGCGGCGTAAGCCAATATCATACGAAGCGGTCCTCCTCTCTAAGGTTTATCGACACTTAAGGAAGGCTTCTTGAGCAAAGACGAAGGCCGCTCCCTCTCTATATTATAGCCCTCTCGCCGCACCTCGTTAGAGTGAAGATCTTGTTAAGAAACAGGGCTTTGTTGCGGCTAGGCAGCTCGAATGGCATACTCTGACCAGATCCCAGGAGGTTTTTATGAAGTTTCAGCTTTCCCTCATGATCCTTACTTTGACGAGCCCCCTAGCTTTTGGGGCGTCTGATCACAATGCTCATCCAGCTCCCCAAAGGGTTAGCAACGCTTATCCTCAGGCTCCTTCCAAAGATCTCAGCTTGGCTGACACCATGAAGACCAATGAGTCCCTTTTTGTAAGGTTTCATCAAAGTCTCGTTATTCCGGCGGGCACCGGCTCGGAAACGGTCGCCTTTGTAAACGGTAAGCGGGTCCTGTCTCCCAACGGTGACGAGTACCTGGAAGGTCTCAAGATTGGTGATAAGTATTGCCATTTTGATATCGTCAAAGGCGAGAGCGCACGCGTTTTTGCGAAAGGCGAATACATTCGCTCGAAGTCGAGCATGATGGGTGCAAAGTCTAGCGACCCTCGCTACTACGAGTTCAACCTGAAAGATTCCGATGCGAACTTGGCGACGATGGAATGTGCGGTTGTGAAATCGTTCAACTCAGAGGCGGGCATGGTTGCTCGTGAAGCAACTCTCAACGAAGCTCAGTCGGCTCTGGGCGACGCTCTCTCCATTAACTAAGTTTCGAAGCTGCTGCGTTGCCTGAAAAGCCATGACGTCCTAAATTGGCGTCATGGCACTCAAATACCAGTCCGGATTCGGAAACCATTTCTCGACCGAAGCCGTACCAGGTGCCCTTCCTCACGGTCAAAACTCCCCGCAAGTCTCGCCGAAAGGACTCTACGCCGAGCAGATTTCGGGTTCGGCATTTACGGCCCCTCGCCTTCTCAATAAGCGCTCGTGGGTCTACCGCATCCAACCCTCCGTCACTCACGGCGAGTTCCGCAAGAAGCTCGAACACAAAGCCTTCGGTCGTGGAGCTTTCGTCGAAGACGTGGCGCCCATCCAGTTCCGATGGAATGCCCCAAGTCTCCCTAAAACGAAAACCGATTTCTTGTCGTCTCTTCGATGCCTCGCCGGAAACGGCGATGCCGAAACGCAAATCGGTATGAACTTCTACGTCTATGCCACCAACGCGAACGACGATAAGACCTTTCTCTACAGCTCTGATGGCGAATGGGTCTTTCTACCCGTGGCGGGCGGACTTCTTCTCAAAACCGAATTTGGAGTTCTGGAAGTCGCTCCTCGCGAAATCGCGGTGATTCCGCGAGGCACGCGTTTCCAAGTCACCATGATAGACAAGACCGCGACGGGATACGTTTGCGAAAACATGGGTGCCCCGTTCCGTCTTCCCGATCTCGGCCCTATCGGTGCAAACGGCCTCGCCAATCCGCGCGACTTTCTCTCTCCCGTGGCGGCCTTTGAGGAACGACGCGGAAAGTTCCGTCTCGTCTCTAAATTCCTCGGACAACTCTGGGAAGCTTCGCTCGATCATTCACCGCTCGACATCGTGGCCTGGCACGGCAACTACTGTCCCTACAAATACGACCTGTCGCTTTTTAATACCATCGGCACCGTGAGCTTCGATCACCCCGATCCTTCGATTTTCACGGTGCTCACATCGCCGTCCGACACCGGTGGGACTCCCCACATGGACTTTGTCATTTTTCCTCCGCGCTGGATGGTGGCCGAGCACACCTTCCGTCCGCCGTACTTCCATCGTAATGCGATGAGCGAACTCATGGGTCTCATCGACGGCGCTTACGACGCCAAGGCGGAAGGCTTTTTCCCCGGTGGGACGAGTCTTCACAACTGTATGTCGGGACACGGACCCGACGCAGGGACTTTTGAGAAAGCGTCGAAGGCGAAGCTCGATCCCCATTATGTCGACAATACTCTTGCGTTCATGTTCGAGAGCCGTTTTGTCGTACGCCCGACCCAATGGGCTCTTGCCACAAAGGATCTCGTGCAGGAAGATTATGTGAAATGCTGGTCGGGCCTGAACCCGAAGTTCAAAGCTAAGGGGAAATGATTCGATGGCCGAGATTTTCGATCACAGCGACTACCGAGCTTATCTAAGGGCTTCTCAGCGCAAACATCCGGGCACTGGACGCGCAATCACGCTCGAAGCGTGGGTGAAACGTCTCGGTTACCGTTCTCCCCGAAGCGTGGCCATGGTTATCAAGGGCCAGCGCATTCCTTCGAGCGAACTTATCGAAGCCTTCGCGAAAGACCTAAAACTCGACGCCATTCGCAAACGCTACTTCGAACTTCTCGTAATGAAGGACAAGCACTCCCACGACGGGCTTCAGATCGACTCGCTCTACCACGAACTCCGCGAACTCAATCCCAAGGCGCTCAGCCGCAAGACTCTCGACAAGAGCCATCTTTCTCCGCTCGCCGAATGGCACAATCTTGTCATCAGACAGATGGTCGCCGCTCCCGGTTTCAAGGAAGATCCCGAATGGATTTCCAAAAGACTCCGTAAAAAAGCATCTCCTGAACAGATTCAGCAGGGCATCTCGCTCATGCTGCGCAACGGTTACCTCTTGCGTACGCGCGAAGGCGTTCTTCAGCTTCCGACCACAGAAGCGCTTGTGACTCCGTCCGATATTTCCTCACGCGACATTCGTCTGCACCATGCCAGCATGATGCAGAGAGCGGTAGAGGCAATCGCCGAGCAAGACGTCGAGGCCCGCTTCTTCGCATCGGTCACGCTCAGAATCGGACAGGAAAAATTCGCGGAAGCGCGCAAGGCCCTTCAGGAATTCTGCAAGAGCTTCAACGCGAAGTATTCACGCGACGAGTCTGACCGCGTTTACCAGCTAGGTCTTCAGTTCTTCGAGCACACGATGATGCCCGAAGAATCAAAAGCCTAATTACTTCTTCTTAGGTTCTTCTTTTTTGAGCTTTTTCTTAAGCTCTTCTTTTTTTGACTGAGGAACGCAGACCTCTTCTTTGGTCGAAGGATCGATCATACAGAATTGGTCTTCTTTCTTTTCTTTCTTGGCACCTTCCTTGGAGGGATCAACACGTCCGTTGTAGACCTCGTCGCCGGCAACGGAGGAGAGAGAAACGAAAACCAAAGTGATGATGGCAAGGCGGAATGTGTTCATATCCTTAAGGTAGCGTGGTGACCCTTTTTCGACAAGAGCGACGTGACTCTCGGGGCAAGGTCACGCACAACTCGTGCGCCTTGGGCAAACAACCCCCGATTGAGCTCCTGCGTAAAGAGGGCGTCTTGGTTACCCTGATTTCAGTCGGGATCTGAGGAGATTCTATGGAAATCAAAAGAACGGTTTTTTTGCTCATGGTGATTGCTCTGGGCCTGTGGATGGTGGGATGTGCCACGCCTCCGGCTACTAAACTCCTCGAAGATCGGTCGTTCCAAACGCAGATCTTCAAGGGTGCGAGTTACAACACGGTCTTCCGGGCTGTCGTGAACGTTCTGCAGAATGAGGGGTCTATCGTGAATCAAGAAGAGAAGGGCAGTGGCCGGCTCGTGGCTCGAATCGAAAAACCCGATGCGCTCTCGAGTCCCAACGACTTTACGGCGCTCGTGGCCGAGGGGGATGCGCCTTCTTCCGCATGGGATCATCGTCGGGGAGAAGGCTACGAGGTGGCGTTGAACGTGGATCCCATCGACGACAAGATCGTTGAAGTTCGCATGACGATTCAAAAGGTCGAGTTCTACAACGAGGGCGGCGCGCGCGGTTCGGTCATGGTGAGCGAAGAGGGGTACACGTCTCTTTTCGATAAGGTTCGTCTCGAAATCAAGCGCCAGAACGCTAAGGAGCACGTATGAAAAATCTTTTCCTTCTCTCACTCGTGTTGAGTCTTGGCGCCTGTTTTCCCCTAGGCGATACCTTTATCCCGCGCGCTTGTTACGATCATACGACCGACCCCCGTCGCGATTATTTTTTCGACGTCTCGGCGGCCGTCGCCTTTAGCCGACTTAAGTCGGCACTGGTTTCTCAGGGATATTCCATTAACCAATCGGACCTCTCGCGCGGTTACATCCGGGCCGAGTTCAAAACAAATCTCTGTCATGATCCGGGAGTTCTCGAGCCTGCTCCCGAAGACGGTGGGACTTCGTGTGATTTGGATTGGCCTGTCTACAGGTTTGGATCGGTAGACGTCTACGTGAACAACGTGGGTATCGGACGCTCCAGCGTGACAATGCGTATTCAATCGTACAACCGCTTTGCGAACGACAATGGGACGCTTAGCGAAAAGTCTGATGTCTGCCCCGACGATTACTCGAATTTATTGAGCGCCATCGGCGGATCTTCTGATTTTTGAAACTGCGCATCTTAACTATGATTGCTAAAAAAATTAACCCCGGGAACCTTGCGGTTCCCGGGGTCTAAAAAGAACCTTGCTTCTGAGCCGGGG
>JBDSDI010000064.1:0-3574 GCA_039920645.1 Bdellovibrionota bacterium
GATGGATCGCGACAGTTTCGATGATTACTGCGACCATCTGCTCGTCAAAGACGGTGACAAAGTCGTCGGGACTTACCGCCTCTTGCCTGGCTCGCGCAAACCCGCGGAAGGTTTCTATTCCGAAGGCGAGTTCGATCTATCGGGCATCACATTCAATCCCTCGCTCATCATCGAACTCGGTCGCGCCTGCGTGGATCCGGAGAATCGTAAACGTGCCACGCTCATGACCCTGTTCTGGGGACTGCATCAATACGCCTTGGCTATGAAGGGCCGTTACTTCCTGGGCTGCGGATCCCTTCCTCAGATGTCGGACAACGACGCCGAAGCCACTTTCCAGGCGCTCGCCCACCAAGGTCGGGTTGATGAAAGCTTCGGTGCAAAACCGCTCGAAAAGTTCGCGCGTAAGGGAAAGGCCGATGAAGGCGAAGCGCAGATTCCTTCGCTCATCACCTTTTATCTGGAATTCGGCGCGCGCATCCTCGGACGCCCCGCCTACGATCCCGTTTTCAAATGCTACGACATGCTCGTATTCTTCGACATGGAAAATCTTTCTTCGTGGGGACAGGAACTCCTGGAGCGATTCGACAAGCGTCTCGCCTCGAGCAATGAAAAAAATGGCAACTGATAACTACGTTCAAGTCACTCACAACGTCCGCGTCAGCGTCTTTCCGCAGTTCAGCGTGGAGCACTCCAACGTCGACATGGGAACCTTTGTGTATCTCTATACGATCACCATTACCAATGAGAGTGAAGAGATCCTTCAACTGCTCTCGCGCCATTGGATCATTACCGACGGACTCGGCAACGAGGAGCAGGTCATCGGCGAAGGCGTCGTCGGACAGAAGCCGGTTCTCAATCCCGGTGGTTCATTCAGTTATACGAGTTCGTGCCCACTCAAGACTCCGAGCGGTTCGATGAAGGGTCGCTATCAGTTGAAGAGTTCGACGACCGAAATTTTCGACGTGCAGATTCCCGAGTTCTATCTTCGGGACAGCCGACTTTTGAATTAGAGCGAGTTTAAAGCGGAGAGCAGAAGCCTGCTCAGAATCCGGGAGGGGGCGGACCGCCCGCCTTCTGACGGAAGAGGATAATGCCGTTGGCGAGGTCGTATTGCGAAAGACCAACAGTCACCGCATCGCCGACGATGCAACGGATTTTGAACTGCTTCATCTTTCCAGAGAGTTTGGCCGTGATGGCTTTGCCGTTAGGCAGGGTGACGATGTAGTTACCGCCTCCAGGAGTGGCAGTAATAACACCTTCGACTTTTGCTAAATCATCACGCGACATTCGTTAAGGCGGTTTCTAGCTCAGGGACTGTCCTAAAACAATCAAAAATAGAAATGAAGGCCGAAACCACCGGCGAGCGCACCTTTGAAGTCCAGGGCCGAGATGAGGTACTGAATCTGCATCGTAAACGCCAATCCACTCTCGGACTGGAAGAGAACACCCAGCGCCGGATAGATCAGGTGCACGCTCTTATTGACCTTGAAGCTGCCGTCTTTGTTCTGCAGGAACTGTTCACCCAGATAGCCGGGATAGATTTCGCTCTCGCGGTAAGGATTGTGATGGATTGTCCAGTTGGCGTAACCGACCTGGAAGTAAGGAGTCAGATTCCCCGTTTGGAAGTAGTGACGAGCATGGAAGCCCCAGGACGCATACGCCATACCGGTTCCGATGCCGATACCGCCCGCCCAGTTGTTGCCGAATCCGAAATCCGCTTCGGCGCCGAAGATCCCGTAAGACCCGGCTCCGACGAAGCCCACTCCAAAAATGCGGTTGCCGTCAAAAGCATAGTTACCGATACGCTGTTCGCGGCGTTGTTGACGGCTCGTCCCCGCGCCGTTGCCCGAAGAGCCTTCACGCACGATCACGACTTTGGGTTGCTGTTGAGGAAACGCCCGTCCCGAAGGGGGAGCCTGAACGGGCTTCGAGACTTCGAGATCTTGCCCCGAAGCCGCCGGCAGAGGCGTTTCTTCGCTTTCGGTCGTGGAACCGACGCGACGCTGAAGACGGTTCACACCCGAAAAATAGCGGGAATCGTTGCTCGTCTCGTCGGAACGCAGGCTCGAAGGGGGACCTTGAAGCTGGCGTTGTTTTTTGTCGAAGATGCGCGCGACGTCTTCGGGAATGGCGTGTGCCAGAGCCGGCGCGAGCGCCACAACGTATAAGAGTCCGATGAACGAACTGGAATTCAGGAATCTCTTCACTTCACGCTCTCCTTGACGCTGTCCTCGACCTTTTTGGAACTGAAGTTCACTTTCACGCCGTCCTCGAGCATGAGGCGACGAAGATCGTTCTTCTCAATTTGATTTCCTTTGTGCAGAAGCTGGCGCATGTCGGTCCAGGCCGCACTCGCACCGTTTTCTTCGACGTGATTGAGGCCGCGGTTCATGCGACTCACCAGCAGCAGCAACTGATTGGAAAGTTCTCTCAGCTCGCGCGCTCCGGTGCCGGCTTTGCCTTGGGTTTGCCCTCCGATAAGGAGGTTGAGGTTACCCGAAAGTTGATCCAGCATCGTCAGCATGTCCTTGATGTCGGACTTGTTGTCGTTGAAGAAGTTTCGGAAATCTTCGAAAAGACCGTAGCCTTGGGAGATGAGTTGGTCGATACGCGGAGGATCGATCCCGCGCAAAACTTCGCCTCCCACAACCCGAGCCGCAGTGCCCGGTACGACTTCGACATAGCGCTCGCCGATAAGACCCGCGAGGTTGATAAAGAATTTCGAATCGCGCGTGATCTGACGGAACGCTTCGGGGCTCAATTTCACGGTGAGTTCAACGTTGGCGTCGGCGTTGTCGATGAAATGAACCGAAGTCACGCGTCCCACCCGAATACCACCCAGACGAACGGGGGAGCCTTGGTCGACACCACCGGCGAAACGGTAGCGAAGAAGAATCGTATTCGAATATCCGAAAGAAAAAGCTCCGGTCCAATACGCGAAGACGAGCGCGAGGACCACCGCCGAGATGAGGAGGGCCGTCACTCGAAGACGGGTTTTCTGCATTGCCTGGCGCTCTTTCTGCTCAAAGTCCATGATCCCTTAAGTATGCCCGCCAGCCCGACCGAATCCAAGGGTCAAGAAAATGACTAAATCCCCGAAGTCTTTGCGGATTTATGTGTCTAAAATGGTCAGCATAGGTCCGTCGTGAAACAAAAACTTTCTTTAATTCTGAGTTCCATCGTAGCGATCGCGCTGATGGTCATGCTTTTTCGTCGCGTCGATATCAATACTTTTTGGAGTACGATCCAAAGCTTTCTGAGCGGCGGGAAAATCGCAGGACTCCTGATCTGCTCCTATCTTTATGTCGCTATTCAAGGACTTCGCTTTTCGATCCTCTATCCGGGTCACGCTTCCCTCGCTCAACAGGTCGGTCTCAATTTCGGCAACCATACCGGCAATATCCTCGTTCCCGGTCGTATGGGTGAAGCGATCCGTCCTCTCTATTTAAAGAGATGGTGGCCACAGACCAAGATCAAGGACGTCATTACCTGGACGGTCTTCGAGAAGTTCGCCGAACTCGGAAGCATGGTGCTCTTTGTCGCGACCGGAATCGTCGTTTGGGGGACCCACCCC
>JBDSDI010000065.1:0-7007 GCA_039920645.1 Bdellovibrionota bacterium
CACCATAAGATTGCGGCAGTGATAGTCGCGATGGCAGAGAAAACGCGGCGCTCCGTCAAGATCGAGAACCGTTGGATGCACGAGCTCAATATAACGATCGGGATCTTCACCGTAATAACTCGCAATCAAGTGCGTCGCCGTATATTTCATTTCTTGACCGAGCTTCACTTCGTCGAAAGCCCACTTGAAATGGGGACCGGCATACGCCTCGTCAAATTTTTGTCGACGAAATTCTTCGCCTTCGCAAACCAGGCGCACCAGGAGATCTGCCGCTTCGTAATAAAGCTTTTCTTCGGGACGTTGCTGCAGAGTCACATCGCCCAGGTCCTGCATGAGAATCCATCCATTGGCTGCAAAAGCATCACAGAAGGTCGGAACAGGCATTTTAAGTCGCTCAAAGAGTTTGAGTGCGCTGATGTACGGGTGAGAATCTTCGTTTTTCCGTTCGAAAGCTTGGTCTACTTGGAGAACATATCGCTGCGCATCTGCATGAATACGGTAGTAACGACGGCTCGAAGCGTCTCCGCTCAAAACTTCCACGATAAGATTCGTCGCGGCACCCAGCTCCCTCGGGAAATGGGTTCTGAGCGATTGTGGAAGGGGAGCCAGGGAATTGTCTGTCGCCTGCATGTTCGAGTCCTTTTTTTCACAGTACATTAGAGATGTTACAAAAGGAAATTTCAGGGGAGTAGTTTTCGATGAAACGAGTTCGCCGTCAGAATCCGATCTGGATGCTTGGACTAGGCCTTGTCGCGGGTCAGCCGTTGGTTTTCGCCACGCCCCAAAAGCCGTCGCAAGCTTTGGAAAAACTTCCCCAGAAACTCGAACCGCTTCATAAATCGCTGCTCTTCGATCAGAATTTCGATACGGCGGCAGTCCGTCCCTTCCTCCCTGAAAAAGTTGTCGCGGAATATTTCGAACGTCTCGAATCCCAACGCGCTCCCGCTTCTCTGCAAGAAGAATTCAAAGTCGCCGCTTCCCAGATTCCCGCGCCGCTTCCGATGATCGCCGAAGCGCATCCTCTGCTTGCACAACTTCCGAATCTCGTCGCATCGAATGCCGATATTCATATCTCTAACGTTTCCGCTCCTACGATCGAAACGCTTTCTGTTTCAATCCCCACTCCAGCGCCTATACCTGTTCGCGCTGCTGTCGTGAATGTGGTGGCAACTGCACCCGCGCCTGCGCCCGTGAAACCCGTAGCCGCGAAGCCCGTCGTCGTTGCTAATGAGCGTCCCGCAAAAGATGTTCTCAAAGATCTCCAGACCGAGAACAAGATCGTCATCAAGGGCAACGATGTCCCTAAACTCAAATCTTTGGAAAGTTCGCGCGCGGGCGTTTACGTCATCGACGAATCCGCGTTCCTCGAAAGCCGCTTCGAAACAGTTCCCGGTGCCAGCATTCAGTGGCTCAATCCCGACTCGAATCTCTCCTCCAAACCCAACAAAAAAGGTCTCGCTTTCGTTCCTTATCCGAATGCCTACTCCGCTCGCTACATCGTAAAAGCGCCAGGTTATCTTCCCGCCGTCGGTTACGCGGTCAAAGGAATGATTTCTCCCGTTCTGCTCTACCGCGAAGCGCGCCTCGGTCCGATCCTCAAGTCTCTCAATCAGGCGACCACGCCCGGTCAAGCGATCCTTATCGGCAAGTTCCTCAGCCGCAGCTTGAGACCCCTCGAGAAGATGAGCTTCGACCAATTCTTACGCGATACGCAGACGAGCTTCTATTCGCTCGGCCTCTTCGGACTCTTCCATCCGGGTGCGACCGAAAGCGGTCCTCGCGGCGACTTCCTGATCAACCATCTGAACTTCTCGCTCCAATACCTGCTCGCTAAGCAGGACAAAGGGAGCGGCGAGATCTCGGAATGGCCCGCTCAACTCGTCGACTTCAAGGGACTGAGTCCCGTTCTCACGACCACTCTCGTCGAGCCCAAGGCCATCGCACTCAGCACGCAAGTTGTCGACGCCTTCACCCTCGAGCGTCCCGAGACCGGAATCTATGCGAGCATCGGCGGTCAACGCGGTCTCGTAGAACCTGATTCCGACGGTATTCTCGACCTCGGCGAAGTTTTCGAACGTCCGAGCGTCGATCTGATCGAAATTCGCGCGCAAGGTTACATGAAGACCTGGCTCAACACGCCCGCACTCAGCGAAGCGCTTCCCGACTTCGTTCCTCTCTTCACGCAAAATCAGCTCGACGAAGTTCTTCAGACTGTCGACGAGACCGCAAGTTCAGAACAAAGCTATGTTATCGGCGCGGTTCGTCCCGAGAACATCCGCAAGAGCTTCGAAGTTAAAGTCTTCGGAGCCGACGGCCATCAGGCACGCAGCGCCAAGATCTTCTACTTCGGAAAAGAGAACAAGCTCAGCACTTCCGCTTCGGCGGTTGATCCCAAGGACGCTCGCTTTGTGATCTCGGGTCTGCCCGAAGGCGAGTGGCACGTCATTCTGGTCGACGCGAAGACCGGTGAAGGCCGCGGCATTCAGGTCGTTCGCACGCAACGCGGAACGATCTCCCAGACTCAGTTCTGATACGCACGCGGATAAAGGGGCGATCGCGACGTTGCTCGGCCGCTGCGCTGCTCATCATTCAAGGACTTAAGTAGAGGTCGCGCATCGCGACTCGTCCCGAAATGTAGCCTTTTTTTACGATCTCTTCGGTCGTTTTGCGCTTCAGAGAGAAGTGCGGCGCGCGGAACATCTCCACGTCGGTCGGACGAGGATGAATATAGATGTAGTCGATGTGCGGCTTATAGATAAGACGCTCTTCGACTTCGGCGATGAGCGTCTCGCAGAGATCGTTTGAGAGATCGTTTTTACGGAAGAACTTATAGATCAACTCGACGACTTCGCGTTCGCGCTTGCGCGTGCCCCGTGCCGAACGGATCTTCTGCTCGATCGACTGATAGATCGCTTGAAGAGTAATACTCTCCACGCCCATATCGGTGATCGACTCGGAGCGGTTATCGGGAATGCGCAGAGGTTGATGCGTGTAACTGCAAATCACAAGATCGCAGCCCAGATCGCGACCGACATGCGCGCTCAGGGGTTCCCAAATTTCGCCGTCGTAGAACTCGCGTGTACGACCATCAATCTGGATCGGATAGGGATGGTAAATCGGGGGGAGACTCATGCTCGCGGCACAGGCATCCGCGATACTCACGTCGTTGCGGTATTGATAGCTGGGGTCGTCGCTGACAATGCGGTTCTTTCCGAAAATAACTTTACGCGGTCGATTGAGCTCGGTGGTTACGACGTAAAGATCGGAACGGAGTTCAGAAAAATTATTCGTCTTAAGGACATTTTGATTCAAATAGCGCACGATTCCGGCGGTACTGAATGGACTCTGAAACATTTGCCCTTTGAGCATTTTCAACAAGAAGCTGTTCCAACCCATAAGGTCCCAGGGACGTTGAACGCGCGGCGACAACATTTCCCAATAACGCATTCCGGGAACACCTTGAGCGCTCGGATCGTTGCGGAAGGTGGCGAGGATGTCTTTCAATCCTCCGCCGCTCGCGAGATAAGTCGTCAGCAAAGTTCCGGCGGAAGATCCGACGTAGGTGTTAATGACCTTCGCCGGATCGACCGACCCGAGTTCGGAGTTCGTATTCGAAAGACCGCCCTCAAAGACGAATCCGGCATGTTCGAGCGCAAGCGCAACGCCGACATGGAACGCCGCTGCTTTGACCGCTCCACCGCTGCAGATCAACGCGACCTTACGCTTCGTGCTGAGGTCGATACGCGCTTCGTCTCGATTTCGAACCATGACGATAAGTGTAGGTCTCATCTTAAGTTCCAGCAACATCGCGTCTCCCCCCGCTTGCATACTTTAAGAAAGTGTTTAAAGTGAAATGTATGGATCACGGGGGATGGATAGACCTTCACGCATTTGCCGCTAAATTCGGCATCAGCCTTTCGACGCTTCGTCGCAGAATTCGCGCGAAGAGCATCGAGTTCAAGCTCGAGCGCGGCCGTTACTGGCTGCCCGATACGCTTGACGTCATGAGCGCAGCTCCGCTGTTCTCACGCAAGGGTGAAGACCTTCCTCCTCGTCAAAACGTCGTTGCACGCGACTTCACGGCGAACGCTTCCTCCGAGCTTCACTCTCTCGAGATCGAAAATCGCAAGCTAAAATCTCAGCTCGCCGAACTCGAAACTCTCGTCAGAGCCCTCGAATCGGAACTCGAAGAAACCCAAAATTCGAATAGCCTCGACGCGCCACGCGCTTAAGCACTCATCATGAGCGACCAAGAACTCTCGATCGACGAGGCCTACGCTCAGGCCCTCAAGATCCTGGGCGACAAGTCTACGCAAAACTCGCAACTCGGCCAGGCCATCGACCTTCTTCAGAAAATCAATTCCGCCGGCCACAGCTCAAGTCAGCTCGAGGCCAATCTGGGTCGCGCTTACGCGAAACTCGACAACTGGCCGCAAGCCGTCCTTCATTTTCAAAAAGCGGTCAGTCTCGATCGGTGGAACACTGATATTCGCGACGACCTGAACTTCGCACAAGAAAAAATCGAAGGCGGACAAGGTCGCCCCCTTTCGCACCCCTCCGAATGGGGCTACCGCATCGCTTCGTACGCACGCCCGTCTGAACTCTTCGCGGTGGGACTCGGTCTGACATGGATCTTTCTGCTCGTAGCTTTCTTCAAGAAAGGCCTGCCGAGAAAAGTTTGGATTCCGGCCGCCCTCGCGCTCGCCGCGATCTTCGGAGCAGCAGGCTTCAGTACCACCGGCTCGACGCTTGCGACCATCTCCAGCGCGGACCTTGTTCCGCTGCGAAGCGCTCCTCTAGAAAACTCCGAAGAAAAAACGTCGCTCAAACCCGGCACGCGCGTCCGCGTGATCCGCGCGAGCGGTGCTTTTACTCAAGTCGAAGGATCCGAAAGCGGCCGCGGCTGGGTCGATACGAAAGCACTCACACCGGTTCCGCTTTAAATCAGCGGGGCGTTCTTTCGCCGAACAAGAGACTCCCGACTCTGAGCACGTCCGCGCCTTCCTCGATCGCGATTTCGAAATCCGAAGAGGTTCCCATATTGAGAAGCCCTTTCGGCAAATGCTTATCGCGAAGACCCCGAAGAAGCGCCATTTCCCTGCGAACTTGAGATTCGCTCACGTCTTCGAGCGACGACGGAAGAGCCATAAGTCCCAAACACCGCACTTTGAGCTTCCGTGAATCGATCGATTCGAAGAGAGCTCCAAGTTCGCTTGGCCTTGCCCCGTTCTTCGTGTCCTCGCTCGAAACATTCACTTGAATGAAAAAATCGCGCGGCGTTTTGGCAATCCACTCGAGCTCCTTGGACCGCGAGACGGAATGGAGGACTTCGCAGGCCGCAAGAATTTCCGGAATTTTGCGTGACTGAAGACGTCCGATGAAATGCCAGGAGACCGCGGCCTTCAGCTTCTTTTGTTTTTCCAAAACTTCTTCCAGGTAGCTTTCGCCCAGAGCCCAGAAAGGTATCCCGTTCGCGATGAAGTGTTCGATCTTCGAAACATTCTGGCCTTTGGAAACCGCGAGAAGCTTCAGCGCACGCACATCGCGCTTCGCTTTCTCACAGGCCCTAAGAACTTTCTCTTCGAAAATTTTCGCGCCGTCTTTCATGCGATTCCAAGTTCCTGCGTCGCTCGGCGAAGCTCGTCGAGCGGCAATCCGACGATGTTTGTGTAAGGACCGTCGATGCTCGCGATGTTCTGCATCCCGATTCCTTGAAATCCGTAGGCACCCGCCTTGTCCATCGGTTCGCCGCTTTTCACGTAGTCGCGAATTTCCTTGTCCGTGAGTTTCCGAAAGCTCACGCGCGATTCCACCACGCGTTCGATCGAAGGCGCGGAGCCGTCGGCGCGGCCGATGCGGAACGATGTCCACACCCGATGCGGTTTCATAGATAACGACTGCAGCATCGCGCGAGCCTCGGCGGCGTCGCGCGGCTTTCCGAGCACGCGGTTGCCCTGGACAACGATGGTATCGGCGACCAGAAGCAGGGCATCCCCAGGGCTAACCAAAACAATGAGTGCGCTGCGCCACTTCTCTTCGATGCACTCTTTTAAATAGTGTTTGGCGGCCTGTCCTTTTACCCACACGGGCTCGTCACAGGGGTATCTTAAAACCTCATTGTTTTTAAAGAGATAGCCTATGAGTTCGCGGCGCCGGGGTGACCCAGAAGCGAGTATTACCTTGTGGTTATAGAGCATCTGTGTTATACTCCCTGAGCTTCAAGAGCTTGTCTTTCTTGTGAATAACGTAGTGCGTTACAGTATGTGACCCTACAACAACGGTCCAAAATAATAGGACCACGCATAAAGACTGATCTGAGAAGCAAATTTAGTCCAAGGACGGAGGTCATTCAAATGGCCATTTTTAAAGTCGGAGACAATGCAGTTTACCCATCCCACGGCGTCGGCGTCGTTCGGGGAGTTCAGGAAAAGAATATCGGCGGAAAGAAGAAATACTTCTACATCCTCCAATTGCTCGAGAACGGCAGCACGATCTTAATCCCCACCAGCAAGGTGAAGGATGTCGGCCTGCGCTCGATCATCGCGAAAAAAGACGTGCCGAAGATCTACAAGATCCTCAAGGCGAAGGAAGTCGCAGTCGACAACCAGACCTGGAACCGTCGTTACCGCGAGTACATGGAAAAAATCAAGACCGGTTCCGTCTACGAGATCGCAGAAGTCATGCGTGACCTCTTCCGTCTTAAGACCGACAAGGACTTGAGCTTCGGCGAACGCAAGATGCTCGACACCGCGAAGAGCCTCTTGATCAAAGAACTCTCGCTCGCTCAGCAACTGCGTGAAGACGTCGTTGAAAGCGAAATCCGCGAGATCTTCGACGCTTTCGCATAAGACCTTTCCGAAGATTTTGGGATCCAAGGATGGATTCCCGAAATGACCCTGATGAACCCGAGCCGAGCAGGATGCTTCGCTCGGGTTCAACTTTTTTGACGACCCTTGGTTTATGGACTTGGGCCCCTTAGTCTTTTAAGAACGAGAAACTCTATGGCG
>JBDSDI010000066.1:0-6963 GCA_039920645.1 Bdellovibrionota bacterium
GCACGATGTTGGCTTCGCGTTGTCCGATGTAAGCGGCCGTGAGTGCAAGTGCGATCGATCCCGCGAAACAAATGAAGAAGAGCAGCAAATAATGGAAGCTCGACCACACGTCGGGCGTGCTGCCCGAATGTCCGGTGAGTGAATCGATAAAAGATTTCTGGAAAATGGGGCCGCTCAGACCAAGCACGCCCGAGCCGAGTGCTAGCACGAGAATCAGAAGCTTCCAACGAAAGCGATTCAAGATAAGTTCTTTGGTAAGCGACATGGAATTCTTAGGCGAAATCCTATTCCAAATGTCGACGATTGACACCCCGGAGATTAAAGCTTTTTCAGTTCTTCGATTGTTTTTGCGACGCGGTCGGCGTCCATCACGGGATCGACATCTTTTTCGATCGCTCCGATCTTGAGTTGGGGATTGATTACGAAGGTCCAACGCTGCGACATCTTTATTCCCCACATCTTAGTCCCATAGAGATTCGACACCTTCGCGTCGGAATCGGCCAGAAGGTCGAAATTGAGATGATGCTCGTCGTGGAAAGCGGCTTGGTCTTTGACGTTATCGGTACTGATGCCGAAGACTTCGGCGCCTTGGCTGCGCACCTTCTTGATATTGTCGCGGAAGGCACACGCCTGAGTCGTACAACCTGGAGTGTTGGCTTTGGGGTAAAAGTAGAGAACGGTCCACTTGCCGGAGCGCGACTTCAGGTCGAAGTCTTTTCCTTCATGGGTCTTCGCGGTGAACGACGGAGCTGCGTCGCCGACTTTAAGCGTTTCAGCCTCTACGGGATTTGCAGCGAGGGCGGATACAAGCACGAGAAGCGAAAGTGCGGATGTGAAGATTTTCGTCATGGGACATTTCTACACTTCTTGGACCGCCTCAACAACGCTTCGGGGGACTTTAGCTTTAGGTTCCGAGAAGCTGCGCGAGATTCTCCAGGCAACTCTCCCAACTTTCACGATGCTCATCGGTCGAGCGGGCGCCGACGAGTCCGACTTGCTGAAGGGTCACCTGGGTTCCGGCTCCGCGGTCGTAGAACTCGACCTTCACGAGAGTCTGGACGGGATAGGCTTCGTCCCACTGGTGAGTAAAAATAATCTTTTGGTTTTGGATAATGGCTTGGTACACGCCATAGCGGACATGTGTTTCTGAATCGCAAATAAGGGTGCTACGGTATTTTCCACCGACGCGAAACTCCGAAAGAATGTTGATGACCTGGCAGGAGTGAGGACTTAACCAGCGCCGCATGAGTTCTGCGCTGCCCCAGGCCTCGAAGACTTTGTTTCTCGGTGCAGGAATAAATTGACTCACGATGAGGCCGTCCTGAGTCAGAGCGGCTTCGGTACGGAGCTTATCGAGATGGGAGAGTGCTTGTTCCATCTCTTTCTAAATGCAATGGAGGTGCCAGGTCGAAAGGCCTTGCCGAGAGGCAATTTGCCTCAGTTAAACTTCGATGCCTTGGCTGAAGCTGATCAGCAGAAGCGTCAATACCAAAAGTGCAATGAACCCCAAGAGACGTTCGCGTTGACGGAAGAATAATACCGATGTGAGGAAGACACGAAGCACCGGCAGCGAGATCAGCGAGCAAAGGCCAAGATAAGATAAGATCACAGGCCAGCGGCCCTCTTGCCGCGCACGATTCCAGAGAAGGCTGAGCGATTCTTCACGATACTCGTGAAAACCGCTGAGCCCGTCGGTGTGCGTGAAAATCATTCCGAGCCAGCTTACAAGAAGGAGCGCTCCCGCAACGAGGACGCCCGTGCGCAGAAACTTCGCAATTTTCAGTTCAAGCGCGTAAAGATCATCGCTCATGGGTTAACCTTTCCACCCTTTCATGATCATCTGAATCGATACAATGGAAAGTACGAGTACAAAAATGATACGTATCGAAGCTGCAGGCATTTTCACCATCGCGCGCGCGCCGAACCAGGAACCGATAAGAATCCCGACCGAAACGGGTGCGGCGATTTCCGGACGCACGTCACCGCGAAGAAGGAAGGCCCCCGCGCTGGCCGTTGCGGTGACGCCAATCATAAAATTCGACGTGGCCGACGAAACCTTCATGGGCAGTTTCATGGCCGAATCCATGGCGAGGACCTTAAAAATCCCGCTTCCGATACCGAGGAGCGCCGAGAGGATCCCTGCGCCGAACATGGCCGCGAGGCCGAAGGGAACTTTCTCGATGCGGTAGTCGACTGCATGAGAGAGTTTAAGCTTCGAGGACCATGGATGGTCACTCGTGGAGACTTCTTCCGAACGGCGCCTCAGCATCATCAGGGCGGAGAGCAAAAGAAAGACGCCGAAAAGCAAAAACAGCGCGGAGCTATTGATGTGGCTCGAGATAAGAAATCCGATCATAGCGCCCGAGACCGTTCCAATTTCGAGAAGGACGGCGAGGCGAAGATTTGTCAGATGATCTTTCAAAAATCCTGCTGCAGCACCCGAAGACGTCGCGATGACGGAAATGAGACTGGCGGCGATGGCGTAGCGAATGTTGACGCCAAACAGGAGAGTTAGCGTGGGGACAATAATGATTCCGCCGCCGAGTCCCAAGAGCGATCCGAGGAATCCTGCGGCGACCGAGGTGCTGAGAAGGATGAGTTCAATCATGCGATAAGCCCGAAAATAAAAAATAACACAGACTTCGGATCATGCAACCCTGGGTCCGAACTGAGCATGATAAGCTTTTGGGGCATATGAGCGACAGCTTAAAGAAATCTATCTTAGCCGCGCGCCCGGAGTGGACGCTTGAGACCGGACCTCTGCAGGGCCTTCTTGCCGATCCTGAAGTCACCGAAATCATGGTCAATGGACCGGATACGATTTTTGTCGAGCGCAGCGGAGTGATCGAGCGCAGCAATATCGTCTTTAAATCCCAGGATGACCTCAACAAGGTCGCCGCTTCGATCGCTCGTACGGTCGGGAAGGAAATTTCTCGCAAATTTCCTTATGCCGACGTGAGATTGCCCGATGGATCTCGGGCCAATATCATCGTCGCGCCCGTAGCGGTCGAAGGTCCTGTCATTACCATCCGCAAAGCCCAGGCGCAGATGCTCGACCTGAGAAATCTCGTGAAGGCGAACTTCTTCGACGAGAAAGTTCTTTATTTCCTGAACGTCTGCGTGACCGCGCGACTCAATATCATTGTGAGCGGCGGCACGGGTTCGGGCAAGACGACGCTCCTGAATTCGCTGATCGGACTCATCCCACAGGCGGAGAGGCTTGTCGTCATCGAGGACACGTTGGAGTTGGTCATTCGCCAACAGAACGTGGCGCGTCTCGAAGCGCGTGCCGAAAGTACTTACGACGAGGGCATCGAAACCAAGAAGCTCGTGCGCAACGCGCTTCGCATGCGACCGGACCGCATCATCGTTGGCGAGGCCCGTGGAGGCGAAAGCTGGGACATCATTCAGGCGATGAACTCGGGACATGAAGGTAGCATGACCGCGATCCACGCCAACTCGGCGGCCGGCGCGCTCCACAAGATGGAGGCGTTTGTTCTTGTGGAAGAAAGCGGGATCTCGTCGCTGCTAGTGCGTCAGCATCTGGCCGACATCCTCAATCTCGTCGTGCAAGTCGAACGAGATGTGAGCGGACATCGCCATATTTCAGAGATCGTCGAACTCGTCGGTATTTCAAACGGACTTATTGAAACGCGCACGATTTTCAAGCGCGGCGATACGGGCCTCAAGTCTTGCGGAATCGTTCCGAAGTTTGTGGCTAAGTTGAGGCCGTCTGTGGGGCTGGGATTTCCGGCGAACTTCTTTGACCCCGCTAAGGCAATCGTACTTGAAGGATTTTCCAAAGAGTAATCGCAAAAGCGCTCAAAGCGAAACCGATGTGGGCGAAGGTCGGTGGCCCTTCCAAGGGAGCGTGACCGTGAATGTCGTTCCCGCTTCCAGGGAACTTTTCACTCTAGCCTGACCTCCGTGCGCTTCAGTGATGCCTTTAACGACGGTCAGCCCCAGGCCCCAACCCTTTTTGCCTTCGGAGTTTCGAGTCCGCGCGAACTGCTGAAAAAGCTTGGCTTGTTCTTCTGCGGCGATCGGCTTGCCTGAGTTATGAACGGAGATTTGCACGTCACTATCGGTGTGCTTGATTTCGACGGAGATCGGGGTCGAGGGTGGTGAAAATTTGAGCGCGTTTGTCAGTAAGTTGTCGATCACGCGGCGCAGTCCGTTCTCGTTCCAATTTCCTCTTGTATTGCCCTTCGTGATCAAATTCACGCGATCTCCGTGGGTGAAGTTTACTTCTTCCACAATCTGCTTCAGGACAGGATCTAGATCGCAGTCTTCGAAAGCGAGTTCGAGTTTGCTTCCTGTGCGCAGTTTGCTCGCGTCCAAAAGATCGTGAATCATGACATCGAGGCGATCCATCGAGGCGATAATGCGAGTCATGATCTTTAGGCCTTGTTCCGGATCGGGGGCCCGTTTCAGGAAAAGTTGCGCGCTCATTTTGGCGACCGTGATCGGCCCCCGCAGGTCGTGCGCCAGGGTGTTGGTGAATTTTTCGTTAATGTCGCGGAAGGTGTCGCTGAACTGCGTGGCTGCGTCGTTGACGGCTTGCTCGACCGCGCAGACGATGACTTCGCGCTCGACAGGAGAGAGAATCGCTTCTTCTTCCATGAGCTCGCAGATCACCTGACGGAGGATATGGTACTCGAAGATAAGCTGATCGATGGTGTAGCGTCCCGACTCCGCCCGTTCGCGACCGTGGTTCTTGCTGATGCGCGTGTTCTCATCGAGATCCCACTTGATCCGGATCTGGGTCCGATCAATTTTCGTCGAGAGAGCGTGGACGAGGGAGTCTAGGAATGCCGGCAAGGAATTCTGAAGCGCGAGCTCGTGCTCATGGGTTGCGGCTTCGACTTCTTTGATCGCCCTTTCTTCCCAGGTCTTCACGATGCGTGCGCTGAGGCGCGCGAGTCTTTCGGAGGCAAGGTTAGAGTTTGTCATTAGGCATTGACTCCGTGTCCATGCGTCGTTGCGGCTGAATACTGGGCCACGAGCCTCAGTAAAACGTTAATGTCGGCGGGTTTTTTGATAATCGCTTTGACGCCCTTATTGGTGATTTCGTCGTAGTGAGCCGAAAAAATAAGAATGGGGATCGGGGCAAGCATGACGTCGCTGGAAACGTTGTTGATGAATTCTTGGCCACTCATCACCGGCATCATCATGTCCAAAAGGACAAGACAAGGTTTGGGAATCCTATGGACCTTTTCCAGTCCGTCTTTCCCGTTTACGGCCGTGAAGACGTGATAGCCTTCGGATTCAAGGATATCTTTAATCGTTTCGCGGATGGAGGAATCGTCTTCGACGACGAGAATATTGCAGGGATTCACGTTCGTGGTGCTCATGCATTCCATATTACGCTTCATAAGGTGTGAGGTATACGCTGTTTCCTGACGGAGCTCCTTAATTGTAGAACGCGGGAAACGATCTAAAGCATGTGTGAGCCATTGGCCGTTAGGATGCCATCCCAAGAGAAGCTTTCTTAAAACCCTTAAACGCATATAGACAAGAGGGGTCCCAATTCCGTAAGGAGAGAACCCATGAAAGTACTGCGTATTTACCTGCGTTCACTGGGCCTTCTCTGAAATCAGGAACCCGCTTGACGCTTCTGCTGTTCACGTGAGCAGCAGAAGCGGATCGACAGATTTCACTCTTGAGTCTGGTCGCACATCCACGTTTCGCGGCCATCCATTTCGTGCTCATAACAGGAATACGCGACAGTCGTAGCATCTTTGAGAGTCACAACGACTTTCACAGTTTCGTTCTCACCGGGTACTCCGCTAATTCCCGCAAATCGGTCCACGGAATTTGCTTCTTCAGTGTAAAACTTGTCGGAGGCAGCGAGAATGGCGTCCGCGGTCTGATCGATGATCGTGCCATGGGCGAAAACAGCCGAAGATGCAGCAACTGCAAAAGAGATAAGCAAAGTTTTGAGTTTCATGATTTTTCTTTCCTTCTTAAATTATTGAAAAACTTCAACGGAAACGGGTACGTTTTTGAGTTCGCCGTGCTCAATAAATTGAATCCACATGCGATAAAATCCGACATCGGGGAATTCCATGTGGAGCATGAATTGACCGTTGTGCTCCATAGGATGGGAGTGAATCAGCTTGGAGCCATCCTCCGAAGTGGTCACCACATGAGCCGTTTCACCTAAATACGGCGTGATAACAGGGGCCAAACCGTCGACGCGAGAAAACGTGAGAGTTGGCATGGCCATCCGGCCCGCGCGCAGACGCACGTTGGAAACCGCGACTTGAGAACCTCGATCCTCACCGCTCCGTTGATCGACAAGCACCGGAGGTGTCGGATTCGCCGCCACGCCGCCACTGACGACGATCTCGTCGGTAGCGCTGAATTCGTCGCCGTCTGAAGCCATCTGTCCCTGAGTCCAAATTTTATAAGTGCCATTCGTAGAAAGATCGAGAGTAACGGACCACTTCCCATTCGCAAAAACAGGATGAACGTGGCGAAATTCCTTAAGCGCTGTATCAAATGCAAAAAGGTGCAGTTTATTTTCATGACTGACGGCCAAATCAGTATCGGAAAGAACCTTGCGCTCTTCTTGGTCTACCAGGTCAAATGAGAGGCTGATCTTTCCCGCAGAAACCATCCTTGAGGATTCGAGTTCAAGACCAACCCTTCCGTCTCCATGGGCGTGGGCGTGGCCCGCGAGCGCAATCCCCAGAACAGCTGCCATTTTTAAATTCCATTTAATTTTTATCATCTCTATCCCTTTCAAAAAATCTCTAAAACCACGCATGCAGCGTCGTAACGATAGCGTTGTTTGCCCGAGTGAGATCGGGATTTCCCTTTCGCCCCTCATTGAGGACTTCAATGCGAGTTTCAAGATCGGCAGTCTCGGAAAAGGTCCAGCGAGCACCTAAACCATGTTTTTCAAAGCGATCAGCCTTGTAACGTGTATCGAGCACAACCTGATCATATTCATAAAAG
>JBDSDI010000067.1:0-16079 GCA_039920645.1 Bdellovibrionota bacterium
CGATGGCGTTTGGATCGGAGACGCGCCCGATCTCGCATGGTTCCCGGGTGGCGCAGGCACCGATGCGACTTCGGGAAACGTTGCCAGCAACCGTTATCTCGACTTCAAGAAGGTTCAAGAACTCATCAACCAAGCATCGGCACCTCAAGGACAATAATGATGAAGCGCACCTTTTTTAAACCACTTCTTCTTGCTGCGACTTTCTCGCCGTTCGTGATGGCCGCATCGGGGGATCATGAGCTGAAGACCTCGTCCGCAGCGGAACAATTCAAGTCGGTCGACGCTTCGGGTGCCGCTCTCTATAAAAATTGTGCCGGAGACGATGGCCAAGCTGTTCGTGCCGAGATCCAAAATCAGGTCTTCGCTTACGAGGCCAATCTGACGCGTCCGGGGCGTTCCAGCGTCGCGCAAATCGAAAGCTTCAAGAACGCTCGCGAAGCCGCAAAGCTTCAGCTCATGAACTTCATTTCGACTTACGACGTTTCCTGCTTTAAGGGGATTGCGAGTCTCGACTATCTTTGTGCCCAGCTCAGCAGCGAGGTCTCCATTAAAACGAAGGAAGGCCTCTCCTATCCTCTGAAAGATGGGTACACGCTCGTGCGTAAGAAAATACCCAAGACCGGCGAACTACAGTCGAGCTGGAGCCTCGTCTCCAAAGACGGACAGATTCTCGCTCTTCTCACCGACAAGGACCACAACGGATTCCCCGATGTCGTTTCGCTTTCGGGCGCGTGGGGCACACATACCGATATCAGTTCACGTAAGGTCATGGGCCTCGAGACCGACATCGAAGAAAAGTCGGCCGCCGTCGCCGCGACCAAGGACGTGAACCTTTTGACCGACGCTCGCTATCAAAGCCTTACGGCCAAGAACGTGCAGCCCGCGCAAGCGTGCGTGGAGCTCGGCAACCCCGCGGCTTTGCTTTCGCTCGTCGCCGACGGCGAAGGATGGTCAGCGGATCAGGCTCACTTGAGCTTCGGCAAGCAAATGGGCTACATGCTGCAAGGTGCTTCCGAAGGCGCGCAAAAAGGCGAACGCGGTCTCCTCAAGGGTCTCGAGGCCGCCGGAGTTTCGACGTGGGAGGGTCTTAAAGGACTCGTTTCGATCGCTGGAACGCTTGGCAAAGGCAGCTACAGTTACGCGATGAATGCCGCAACTCGGGCCAAGGTCCATGCGGGTATCGGAACGGCCTTCGCGAAAGCGGGTGCGGCTTATGGCGCCGCGTGGAGTGACTGCGCGCGTGACCAGTCCAATCTTTATGTGATCACGTTCTGCATGGACCGCAAGATCGTCTCCGCAACGGGTCAAGGCGTCGGCAAGATGCTCGGTGCGGTCGGCGCTCAACTCAAGAAATGTTGGACGGGCGACGGCGCTGAGTTCCATGATGAATATTTCTCCGAGTGTATGGGCCAAGTCGTATTTGTGACGGGTACCAGCGCCATTGGAGGCGGTCTCTATCAGGCGGGTGGGAAAGCGGCGGTGTTGAGTGAGAACGTCGCGGTAAGGGTGGCAGGTCGTGGAGCCGCATTCCTCGGTGAGTGGGTTCTCGATCAAACCGGTCTCGGCACGATGGGACCGTCGGCCCTGAAGAAACTCGGCGACGTGCTGAAAGTTGCGCGCAAGGAAGCGGGTGCGCTTATCGACAATGGCAAGCTTGCGATGAATGCGGCGGAAAGTTTAGAGCTGAAGAATTTCCTTGAGGCGCAGGCCCGAAGCACCGGCAAGGCTGCAGGCGAAGCGCCGCACCTTTCAACGGCTCTCGAAAAGAAAATCACCGACGCCGATCCTCAGGCTCTCGAGCGCTGGAAAAAGGGCGTGACCACCGCGGTCGCTCCCGACGACGTCTCGGGTTACGTCGCGGACGTGACCAAAGGTCTCAAACTCAATGCGCGCGGCAGGAGTGCCATCGAATCCTACATACGGAGCTACCGCGACGCTTATGGCAATGATATTTCGCCCACCGCGCTCGAACATATGTCGAGAATTGCCAAGAATTGGCAACCCGACGAGATCGAATCGATGGTCGGGATCATGGACGGCGTGAAGAAAACGGTGGGAGACTCGGCGGGCTTCGGCACTTATGTTGAGGATCGCTCGCGACTCATCGGAGATCAGATTAAATCCCTCGAGGCCAGCCAAGGTACTCACGCTACGAACGAAGAATTCTACGCGAATCGTCTGAAACAGTTGCAGGAAGAATCCAAAGATCTGCGTAACTCGAATCTCGACCCTGTAGCTGCGCGTCGAAGCGCCGCTCGTCATGAGCTGCGTTATGCGGGACAAAGCGAAGACGACATCGCCCAGATGCTCGAGTGCTTCCGCTAAAATTTTTAGAACAGCGAAATTTATTCGCCGGCGCTCGGCGGGGGGGTGCCTGCGCCGCCGGCTGGCGCGGAGCCCGGTGGACGGCGGGGGCCTCGACGTCGACGACGGGGGCTGCGTGAAGATCGGTCTTCGCCGGGAGGGCGTCGGCCGTCGGGCGTGTGAGCACCGCGCGAAACGGGCTTCTTGAGCGTCGAGGCGATCCATTCGGCATGAGGTGTCCAGGCTTCGAGGTGAGTCTTCCAATGCGGAAGCCAGGTTTTAGGGTCGATCTCGGCCAGTGCTTTCAGAACAAGTGTGAATTGGATCTGACGAAGGATCATCGCTTCCTTCTGGATAAGACGGAAGGTCGGTGTGCGTTTCGTAGCGAGGCCTTTGAGTGTCTGGTGAATGAATTGGATTTCTTCTTTTTCGATGCGCGAGATCTTCATGTCTTCCGAGATCGCGGAAAGAATCTCGTCGGCGGAGTGGCGCGTGGACTTGATGCGCGTGAGTGGCAAGAGGAACATGTAGAAGAGTGGTGCGGATCCGAACGATGGATCCCAGTCGGGCATCTTCGAACAGCTGCGGAAGAAGAACTCGCGCAGTTCGGAATCTTCTTCGAGCAGGTGATGCCATTTCGGTGAGATCTGTTTCCAGATGCCGAGCTCGTAAATTTCGCGGAAGCCTTTTTGGGCCGTGCCTTCCTTCAGAAATTTTAGGATTTCTTCGCGGACGCGTTCCTTCTTGGCATCGGCCAAGAGGTAGATCGATTGCTTAAGGCCCTTGAGCGTATGCGATTCGATCTCGAAGGAATTGCGGGCGCTGAAGCGCAAGGCGCGCATGATGCGGATCGGGTCCTCTTTGAAGCGCTCGATCGGATCGCCAATGATGCGAAGATGTTTCTTAGCGAGGTCATCCATACCGCCGACGTAGTCGACGATCTTGCCGCTCGAGGGATCCAGGAAAAGTCCGTTTACCGTGAAGTCGCGACGGAAGGCATCGTCTTTCGCGGAACCGAAGACGTTCTCGTTCACGAGATCTCCCTGGGTTTCGGGTGCGCGCCGGAAAGTCGTGATTTGGATTTCCTTCTCGTTCGGCTTGCCGCCTTTGACGAGAGGAGGGAAGAGCGGATTCGGTTCGTCTTCGTGATCGAGGCGACGTTTTGCGACGACGATGCGGAAACGTTTGCCGATGATAAAGCTGCGAGGGACGAGGTTTTTGACTTTTTGCGGAGACGCAGAGGTCGCGACGTCGAAGTCTTTAGGCGCGTGGCCCGTCAAAAGGTCGCGCACGCAGCCGCCGACGAGGTAGCTTTCGAAGCCGCCCTTCTTGAGATTTTGAACGATCTTCAGGGCGTCTGTGTCGACCTGGGACGTGAAGTTCCTCGGGAGCGAGGGGACTTTCTTTTTACGATTCTTGAACCAACCGAGCATCGCGTTGTGTATTCCTTCAATCTTCTACGTTGAGATTCGGGTTCAGTTCGATCTTCGGAAGTAGCCGATAATCGAAACCGGACTGGGTGAGACCCAAAATCCCTTCAGCTTGAGTTCTGTAAGAATTGAGGCTCGAAATCAAGGGTCCGGTGTCGATTTTCCACGGATTATCGAAGGGAGCCCCAATTTTTGGGAGCGCATCGCCGATGAGCTTCAGGACGCCCTTAGGATTGGCCCCAAGGACATGGTAAAGGGCGGCGGCGGCTTGGATGATCCCTTGGTAGAAGCTGCGACGGCGGCCTACCTCGTCCATCCAAAGGTCTTCCAGCACCTCGTGGGTTTCCCAATAATAGCGCCGGTTGAAGAGGCTGATGGCGTAGACGAAGTCCCGGGGAAGGGGTGCGAGTCCCGAGTTCGGAGTCGCTGTGGCACCGCCTTCCAGGAGTTGACGGATGCGTCCTTGGCAGGACCCGCCGCAAGGGCCGACTCCTGCGCTCGTATGATCATAGACATCTTTCAGGGTCTTCAGCTGCCCTTGCTCGATCCCGACACGCACCTGTTCTTCGGGAACCTTATTGCAGAAGCAGAGATAGCGGGGCGCATGGGATTCGGACACTCGAGGCGAGTGTAGTGCGGAATAGGCTCGGACTCAAAAAGCCTCTTAGGCCGCTTTGCGAACTGCGGTTTCGCTCTCGACCGCGATCTTGTGGGAATCGGGGCGATCGATCTGCAGTTGTTGGTGGGCCTTGATGAATGCACGCGCCGCGTCGGGGTCGAACTGAGTGCCGCTGAAGCGCAAGAGCTCTTCGTAGGCTTGCTCGGCGGAGAGACCCTTGCGGTAAACGCGGTCGCTCGTCATCGCATCGAAGGTGTCGGCAATGAGAATAACTCGAGAGAAGACGTGGATCTGGTCGGCACGCAAGCCGTCAGGGTAACCGCGACCGTCGATACGTTCGTGGTGACCGCGGATCGGAGCTTCGAGATAAGCGAGATCGTCGAGACGACGAACGACTTTCCCCGAGTCGGCGGAGTGCATTTTCATGATGGCGAATTCGGCGTTGGTGAGCGCGCCGGGCTTGCGAAGAACTTCAACCGGAGTCATCAGCTTGCCGATGTCGTGCAGGAGACCACAGAGATAAAGTTCGACGCGATCTTGGGCATTGAGTCCGAGAGCGCCGCCGACCCATTGTGACCAATCGGCCACGCGGTGACAGTGACGATAGGTATCGGGATCTTTTCTCCACATCAGACTGAGGAGGCGGTCGATGTCGGGATGAGAGTGAAGTTGGCCCATGGCCTCTTTAACTTTTTGCTCTTCGATAAGCTCAGGAGCAGGACGTTGTGTAGGACGCTCGCTGGCGTTACTCAAACTGCTCTTATTCAAAACGTGCACAATACCCATGGCGATTCATCTCCTGCTCATCTGACAGTATAGGAAAATGGCGCAGTGCATGGTTAAGTCTTCGTGAAAGTGGGGTTAAATTGATCTTAGGACTCAATCATGTCGGGAAATACGAGAAAAATTACTGTAATTTTGACAACTTGTATGATTTTAGGCGCGTGTGCCACTCAAAAGGGGTCTTCGCCTCAGACCGCAGAAGCTCTCGCTCAACGTGAACCAAGCCCCATAGACCCCCTCAACCTCCCTCGGGTGACTCTTGAGGGGCTCTCCCAGGATGAGCTTTTAAAGGAGCCTAAAACCCTCCAAATCCACGTCGACAATTATCCCATGGCCCCGGGCTGGCAAGGCTTCGAGGTCGTCCTTAACGATCAAGAACCTCAGCGCTTTTACTCGAGTCCGCTGGCTTACGTTGTTCCGGCGGAAAAACTCCGCAAAGGAGCCAATCTCGTCAAGGTCTACCTCGTGCGGGCGTGGGGCGAGAGCGTGAAAATTCCCGAGGCGTTCTCCTTCGTTTCTTTTTTTTCGGAATCCAAGACGGGACTATCGTGGATTGCGCCCAAACGTCCCATCATGACTCTCGTGAGTCCGCGCGGTGTCTACAAAGGTGAAGCAGCCAAGAAGATTCTCTTCGATTTCATGGTGCAGAATCCCGAGAAGCAAGCGAAGTCTTACAAGGTTCATTACACGCTCAACGGAAAAAAACTGGAGCTCGAGAGCGGTAAGAGTTACTACTTCTACAATCTCACGCCGGCCGAATACGAGCTGCGCGTCGAGGTCGTCAACGCTCGCGGGATTCCTCTTGGTCAGGAAGTTACGCGCAGTCGTTCTCTCTTCAAGATCGAGGAGTAAGATTTAGCAGAATGAACGCTCTAACCAGAGCGACTTTCAGCAGCGATCGGCCAGACCGGCGAGATTCGGCGCTTTGAGCTGGCGCCCTTGGATCGTAAGGGGTTTCCCGCGCGACGATTCAAGAATGGAAATCTCTGAGAGTCCTCGGTTGTTGCCGATGATTCGCATGCGATAGGCGAAGTCGACTTTGCCATCGAGGAAGCCTTCGACGCCCTGTTTAGATGAAAGAATTTCGATTTCGAGGAATTGGTCGTCCGTTCCGATAATCGCATCGCCGCCGATGAGATTTCCGACGTCGGAAGGGTCGAGACCGGTAAGCGACAGGAGCGTCTGGCCGGAGGCGGTAAAAGTCACCTCGTCGCCGCACACTTTGATGATGCAGGCGTCGAAACTCACCGGCAGATCGATGCTGGTATCGCCAGGGTTGATGCTGGTCGGGGGAGAGTAGGTGAGAGTGCCTCCGCCGCTGCAGGGGACGGAGACGGTGGTCGAGCCACCGCCTAAGAGGAAGGCTTCGACGCTCGTGGCCAGCAAGGTTTGGACGGCATTGGCCGCCTTAGAGTCCAGCGTAGGGCCGCCGCAAGCACTGACCAGCAATGAAACAAGCAGGATCGAAGATAACGAGCGCATGGGTTCATTATGGTCCTTGTTGAAGAGTTTTGAAAGATCTTGAGGATTCTGCGACTTAGCTTTAAAACAGGAGGTGGCCATGAAGACATCGATGAAACTTGTTGCGGTACTGGGTTTGGGATCTCTATTGACGGGCGCCTGCTCGAAAAAGGAAGAACTCCCGAAAGGACTCTTCTTTTCTGGTAACTGCAAAGTCGAAGTGAAATCGCAGCCCGAAGACGCCGAGATCTATCTCGACGGCATCGAAGTCGGCAAAGGCGCCGTTCAAGTCGAAATTCCCTGCGGCGAGAAACAAGTCATGGTCGATAAGCACGGCTTCAGGCCTTACTACGCGTACCACATCGTCGATTCGAAGCACACGCTCAAGGTGTCGGTCAGTCTCTCTCATCTCGAGCATGGCGGCGAAGATTTCGCTCTGTCCAACGAGCTCATTGATCAGATCCACGAAGGTCAGAAAATCTGGGGTCCTGAAAAAGGTGCCCGTCCCGAAACGAAGGACGAGGGTTATCCCGCTTACCTCGGAGATATGGCCGCGCTCGTTGCTTCCGTGAAGGGTCAGACCGCTACCGCCGGAGGCGGTGCCGAGGCTTTCGAAACCGGAACCTGGGATAAAGTCGACGACTGGAGATAGTCCGGTCTTTGGAACGGGGCTTGCCTTGGCGAGTCCGTGATCTCCTTTCTCGAACACTGCGGAACGAATTTTTTCAGTCTCATGTCGGGCTTTGCTCAGGATTCCTCGAGAGTTTTCTGGTCGGCGCTCGTTTGGGGACGCGTCGATCCTTCCTGCAGGGATAAAGCGGAGATCTCGCGGCTTTTTTTCGGACTCGGCATGATTCACGTGCTTGTGCTCTCGGGCAGCCAGGTGGGAAGCTTCATGCGGATCCATGACCTTGTCCTGGGACTTTTCCTGAAAGTTTTTCGTCTTTCCCGTTCGTCGGCGCTGGCTTATGTCGGCGTTGTTCTGTCGTGGGCAAGCCTCGCTGTTTACGTCGCCGCCACGGGCGCCAGCGCTCCGCTCGTGCGCGCCTTCATTGTGCTGGCAGTGTCCGAGTGTGGCGTCGTCAAAGGTGTTCTTTCCAAGATCGCACTAAGCTTCGTGCTGCACGTCGTCCTTTTCCCCCAACACAGTGGGACCTTGAGTTTTGTATTGTCATGGGGCGCGTTTCTGCTACTCGTGATGCTCTCCGAATTCGGAATCCCGCGTTTCGTGGGACTCGCCGTACTTTGCATTTCGTGTCAGTTGCTCGTGATCATCGTGAAAGGGCCGTCGGCGACGGCTTCGCTCGGATGGAAAGGTCTCTTTGCGAATCTCGCGCTCGTTCCGCTTTTTGAAGGAATCGTTTTTCCTTTGGGTAGTTTGATCGCGTCGTTCGTGATTGCATGCTCGAGTTTGGGAGTAAGTTGGGACGAATCGGGCTCATGGAGGCAGATTTTTGACTACGGACTCGTTCTTCACGACATCCTTGCGCAAGTCTTTCTTGGCGCGTTGAAGGGTATCAGGTATATTTGAAATATGACGTTCCAAGAACAAGTGGTTGCGATCCTTCAAGAAAGATCCTTTGAGATCCGTGACGGTGCCTCAAAAATGGAAGTGATTGAAGCTACGGATTTCGAGCAGATCGCAATGGACATCACCGAGCTTCTCTCGCGTGAGTACGGCCTCGAGCCCGAACAAAAATAAAACCTTTCTTTTTCAGATTTGAAAATGCAGAAAGCCCGCCCTCGGTCATCCGAGAGCGGGCTCTTTTGTTATGTGTTCAGGTTCAGGCTTAGTTGAGGAGCTTCAATGCCATGGATTGGCTTTGGTTTGCCTGAGCGAGGACCGAAATGCCGGACTGCTGCATGATCGACGAGCGTGCCATTTCGGCGGTTTCGTTCGCGATGTCAGCGTCCTTGATGCGGGAGCGGGCGGCTGAAAGGTTCTCGACAGCAACTTCCGTGTTGTTGATCGTAGCATTCAGACGGTTTTGGAGAGCGCCGAGCTGGGAACGGTTGGTGTTCAGGACGATCAGAGAGTCGTCGAGATGCTGCAGGCCGTTCTGAGCCGACTCTTTGTCCGCAACGCTGATGTCGCTGAGCCCGAGTTGATTGAGGGTCACGTCGGTCGTGCTGGGATTGTACGAGATACGGTCCAGGAAGTCGTTGTTCTTGATACCGATCTGGAAGTCGAGCTTAGAGCCTTTACCGCTCAGAAGCTGAGTTCCGTTGTACTCGGTGCCTTCGGCGATACGTTGCATTTCCAGTTTAAGTTGTTGAGCTTCACGGTCGAGGTATCCGCGTTCGCGGGGACCGATCGTGTCAGAAGCGGCTTGAACAGCAAGCTCGCGAAGACGTGTAATCATGTTGCCGACTTCGTTCATGCCGCCTTCTGCGACTTGGATGAACGAGACGCCGTCTTGAGCGTTACGCGCGCTTTGCTTGAAGCTGCGGATTTGCCCTTGCAAGTTCTCGCTGATGGCGAGACCTGCCGCGTCGTCAGCGGACTTGTTGATCCGGCTGCCCGAAGACAGTTTTTCGGAAGTGGATTCCATCGACAACTTGGACGCACGCAGGTTGCGTTGCGCGTTGATGGACATCATGTTGGTGTTAATACGTAGACCCATAGTAAAAGCCTCCAGTGCTTTTGACCCAGATCATCCGTGACGGGTTCCAACGACAACCATGTCGGAGGAGAGCTTCCAGCTCGCTAGGTTAATGTTTCGTGACCTAGTTTATAAAAATGTATTGGAGATTGGAGAAGTCGTGAGTAACGGAATGGGGGCGTAAACAACGCCTGCAACTTGGTGCCCTCATCCGTGAACGTGTTTTGCACAAAGCTTCCAGCTTCGGCTATCAACTTTTTCCAGCTGAGGTACTCATCGGGCCTTCTCACATAAACTTAAACTTCTTTTCGCATCATTTTAATGACATGCAGCGTTGATGAGAAGCTTTAAGCCTTGAGCTAGGTTGAGAATCACTCTTTATGAACGCAAATTTCTTAGAAATTTCCCAACAAATTGCGGCTGCTCTTCAAGGGTGCGACGGTATTCGTCGCCCCGACCCTGCGCGTGCCGAAAAATCCCAAGAAGCCATCAAGAAGATGGGCGAACTGCGCGGACGTCCCTTGCTCTATCCCATGATGCCAACCGGTCGAGGCTCGGGTCCCTTCATCGAACTCATGGATGGGTCCGTAAAAATGGATCTCATCACCGGCATCGGCGTTTCACTCTTTGGTTACAACCATCCGAAGCTCATGCTTGAAGCTGTGAAGTGCGCGTTCCGCGCGCCCGTCATGCAAGGAACTCTCATGCCCGGACGCGAAGCAATGCGTCTTTCCGAACTTCTCATTAAGGGCGCACGCGGCGAACTCAAAGGACAGGAACATCTCGCCGATGCGGCGAAAGCTCCGATCCACCAGACGTGGCTCTCGTCGTGCGGAACAATGGCCAACGAACTTTCGATGAAAATCGTCCGCCAGAAAAAATCTCCGGCTTACAAATTTATCGCGATTAAGAATTGTTTCGCGGGACGCAGCTCGACAATGGGCGAGTTGACCGACGAGCCGAAGTACCGCGAAGGCCAACCGACTTTCGATCAGTTCCAACACATCGACTTTTTCGAGGAATCACTCGGCGTCGAGGAGAGCGTGGCCCGCACAAAGAAACAGATCGATCAGATCATGGATAAAGAACCCGGACTTTTCGCGGGATTCGTTTTCGAACCCGTGCAAGGCGAGGGCGGAGCTTTTCGTCAGGCACCTCGCGACTGGTGGGTCCCCGTTCTCGAGCACGCAAAATCGCGCGGACTTGCGATCTGGATGGACGAAGTTCAGACTTTCGCCCGCACGGGCGAGCTCTTCGCGTTCCAACGTCTCGAACTCGGTCGCTACGTCGACGTCGTGAGCGTAGCGAAACCCCTGCACGCCGCTGCGGTTCTCTGGACCGAAGCCTACACGCCAAAGCCCGGACTCGTCGCTGGAACTTTCTCCACGTCGGGCGGCAACCTTGCTACCGGCGCGAAGGTCTTGGAAATGCTCACCGAGGACGGATTCATTGGACCCGAAGGCCGCATTCAGCGCTTGGAGCGTTTCATTGTTCGTGACTGGAACGAACGACGCGAGCGCATCGGCGCTAAACACAATCTCGGACGCATGAACATCCTCGGCGGCATGGTCGCCATGGAACTTCTTGACGGTAAGGCTGAGACGATCAAGAAACTTTTGGATCTGCTTTTCGTGAAAGGCATCATTGGCTTCAATGCCGGTAAGTCGCCCGTCTGCCTGCGCTTCCTGCCTCCGATGGGTGTGTTGCAAGAAGACCATTGGCTTCAGGCCATGAAGATCCTGGAAGAGTGTCTCGAGGAATTGTCGAATGTTCAGAGTCCGTGACGTTGAGCCGCGCGACATCGACGATCTCCATCGTCTTTCGCGCCAAGCCGTATTCCTGAACCTGCCCTCCGACAAATCGCAGCTCACGAAGCTCATCGCCCGTTCGCAATCGAGCTTCAAGACGCGCGAGCGGACGCTTGAGCGTGATAAGTACGTTTTCGTGCTCGAAGATACCCTGGAGGGCCGCGTCGTCGGTACGAGTTCGATCATCGCACAGCACGGATCGCCCTCTGAGCCGCACACCTATTTCCAGGTTCTTACCAAGAAGAAAGTCTCGAAGTCGATTCACATCGGCTTCCTGCACCAGGTCTTGCGACTGGGTTTCGATTACGACGGACCGACCGAGATCGGTGGCCTTGTGATTCTGCCGGAGTATCGCGGTCACGCTGAAAAACTCGGCAAGTTTTTGAGCTTCGCGCGGTTTCTCTACATTGCGGCCCGCCGCACGCAGTTCAAGGACGAGTTGCTTTCCGAACTCATGCCTCCGTTCAACGAGCGCGGCGAGTCCGCGATTTGGGAAGAACTCGGACGCAAGTTCACGAACCTTCGCTACGACGAGGCGGATCGCCTCTCGCGGCGGAACATGGAATTTTTTACGTCGCTCTTCCCCGAAGGCGACATCTACACCTGCATGCTGAGCGGCGAAGCGCGCGAGGCGATCGGTCTCGTGGGCGAAGACACCCAGCCGGTGAAGAAGATGCTCGATGGGATCGGCTTCAAGTACAAAAACATGATCGATCCTTTCGACGGAGGTCCGCATTATTGGGCCAAGACGTCGCAGGTCGATCCCGTCAAACGTACTCAGCGCGTGAAGCTCATCGGCGATACGAAAAAAACGGGACTCGTAAAAAAGGACGGCGTCGCGATGTCGCTGGACCGCGCGCGCGTGCGCCTCGTGCAAGGCACTTTCGGCTTGCGCAAGAACGAAATTTCGTTCGACAGTGAACAAGCGACGGCCCTGAGCGTTCGCGATAAAAACCCCGAACTTTATTTCCTAGAGATCTAAGCGAGCAGGAGTGTGAGACCATGATTTCCCTCAAAAGCGTTCTTCAGACTGACATGATTTACCGCGGGTCTTTCGTGGACGGATCGTGGCGTCCCGGATCGGGCACTTCCTGGAAAGTGGTCTCCCCTGCGAATTTCGAATGGGTCTTGCCCGAGGTTTTTTCGAGCAGCGCGGATGCCGACGAATCCGTCGCGAGCGCACGTCGGGCGTTCAAGGAATGGAAAGATCTAGGAATCGAGACCCGCATCTCGTTCTTGAGAAAATTCTCCGATGAGCTGATGGCCCGCAAGGACCGCATAGCTCGAGTGATGGCCGTCGAGATCGGTAAACCGCTCGAAGAGTGTATCGCCGAAGCGCAAGTCCTCAAAACCAAGATCGACGTTACGATCGAACACGGTCTCAAACTGGTCGAAAAAGAAACACTCGATTTGGGCGCGGGATCGCGTGGAGAGATCCGTTACCTGCCCAAAGGCATCTTGGTGGTGATCGGACCTTTTAACTTCCCGACGCACCTTTCCAACGGGCATATCATTCCCGCGCTGCTGATGGGCAACGTTTGTATTCTCAAGCCCTCCGAGAAAGCGCCTTTCAGCGCGCAGGTTTACATGGAGGCGGCAGAAGCCGCGGGCTTTCCGCGCGGCGTGATTCAGCTCGTGCAAGGCCAAGGTGAAGTGGCCGTACGCTTGCTCCGTAATCCCGAGGTGGACGGCGTACTCGCGACTACCAGTTACGAGATCGGCGCCAAGATCCAAAAAGAACTCGGCGAAAAAACCGAGAAGATCGTCGCATTAGAGATGGGCGGCAAGAATGCCGCGATCGTCTGGACCGGAGCCGATCTCGACAAAGTCGCCGACGATCTGATCAAGAGCAGTTACCTCACGACGGGGCAGCGCTGCACGGCGCTCTCGCGCGTTTACGTTCAGGAAAAACTTTTGCCCTCGCTCGTCGAACGCGTGCATGCACGTGCCAAGGAACTCGTGATTTCCCATCCTTTCGACGAAGATCCGAAGCCCTTCATGGGCCCGATCATCAGTCTCGCTGCGAAAGATAAATTCCTTCGTTACTCGGACATCGCCGAATCCGAAGGCGCCGAAGTGGTGATGCGTCCGAAGGCACTTCACGGTATTCCCCGTAAGAACCGCAAGCCCTTGCCCGAAGGTCATTACGTTTCACCTTCGCTGAACATCGTTCCGAAATGGAATCCGAAGTCGCCGTATCAGACGCACGAAATATTCGGTCCCGATCTTTTCCTTTGCCCCGTGCGGGAACTCGATGAAGCCATCGCGGCGGTGAACGCCTCCGACTACGGTTTGGCCTTCTCGTTCTTCGGGGGCGACGAAGCGCTCTTCACCAAGGTCGCCAACGACGTGCAGACGGGCCTTGCTTATTGGAACCGTCCGACGACGGGCGCGAGTGGACGTCTGCCTTTCGGCGGATGGAAGCGCTCAGGCAATCATTGGCCTGCGGGACTCTTCGCGATCTACGCCTCGACGCAGGTGCAAGCGCGAATTCTTTAATCGTTATTGAGCTAGGATGAGGTCTTCGCGCAGCTTCTTCAGCTGAAGCCGGAGCTCGTCGGCGACTTTGACGTTGTTTTTGTTCTCGGCGCGATTGAGTTCTTCCACCATGTTACTGATACGTTTTTTGAGGAAAACTTTTGAGACGCTCGGTGCGGTCGCTTTCGAAGTTGCGACGACGGCTTTGACGGGAGCTTCGCTCGCTGCAACTGCCCGAGTTACGACTGCGGGAGCTGCGCCTGTCTTTGCCACGGGAACTCGAGCGGCGCGGAGTGCCGCTTTTTCTTCGGCCGACAAGGGGATCGCTTTGCGAACTTCGGGCTCAGCGAGGGGCGCTTGTTTTTTGGCTTCGACCTTAGCTAGCGTTGTGGGTTCTACGGGTTTCTTGTCGGAAAGCAGGTAGCCTGCTTTGACGAGACTGACTTTGTCCGCTTTTTCGCGGGCACCGGCCTTGAGCGGAGTTTTGCAGAGACGGGTTCTTAGCGAGGAGGCGGGCATCGCCTTCGTGAAGAGCGAGGTCCATTTTTTGAGCGACTCACTATGTCCGAGGGTCGAAAGCAAGCCGCGGCCGCCCCCGAGTCGATCATCCCACTTCGGCGCGGGATTTTTCGAACGCGCTTCGACGAGTTGCTTGGAAATTTCCACGCTGAACTCAGCGACGCTGGCGAGGTATTTGTCGGAAGTCGCGTTGGAGGTCTTCAACTGTTTCTTCATCATCTCGGCGATCTCTTCGGGTTTGAGCGTGATGGAGCGAATCTCGGGATTCTTGGCGATCGTGAACTTTAGCTTCTCAAAGAACCACTTGGAGTACCAGTCGGAGTCTTTAGCTTGGCAGGCGAAGAACTTTCCGAAGTCCTCGGAGAAAGCTTCGAACATGAGTTTTTCCTTGGTCGCGTCGTTATTTACGGCGACGGTGTTTTCTTTCTTCTCGGGTTCGGCAGCTGGAGTGCCGTGACCGTCGGGCTTTGCGGGCTCGAGAGGAAGCTCGGGTTGAACGATTTCGCTTTCAACGGGGTCGGCCACGACGGGCAACGCCGTAGCCATCGTCAGAGCGACGGAAACGACGAAAAGACCCTGCTTCAGGTTGATAGCCATATCCCGAATTTACGTAGTTGGTGCCGGGGGGTCAAATGAAGCTTCCGTTAAGAAACGAGGATCTCGCGAAGAGGCCCTAGTCTTTACTGCTGAGAAACTCGACGCGATTCTGCTGCTCCTCGCAGATCGATTTCATGACCGGACGTTGGCCGAGGTCCGAAAGGGTCCCACAGAATTCTAGTATTTTTTGAGCGGTTCTAATTTTCAGGGCATAGCCCGTGCTGCTGTTGGTGAAATCCGCAAACTTCACTTCGGTATCTGCAATTTGCTGAACGACGGATCGAAGTTGGGTCTCTTGCTCTTCTCCGACAGCGCTTGCTGCTTCTTTAAGTTTCTCGATGTTCGGTCCTTGGACTTCCATTACGCGTGCATCGATTTTTGCCTCGGCAGATACCGGTTGCGGGGCTGGTATCGAGGGATTTTGATCGCCGAGATCCAGTACCAGCTGCTTGGCTTCGGGACTTGCTTCAGGCGGCACGGCCGGCAGTGGAGTCGGCTCAGCAACGACATCGGTTTGTGAGGTGCCTTCGGCGAGACCGGAACTGATTTTCTGCCGATCTTGGCAGTAGCTCACGACGGATTTTTGTTTTTGCATCTCGGGGTCCTTGCAGAGTTTAACGAGCTTGGCGAGCATCGCTTTGGCTGTCTCGATGTTGTCGGGGTCGTCTAAATCTAAGGCATTCAGGGATTTTCGGAAATTATCGCGTGCAGTAACAGCTTGTTCTTCGCGTTGATCTTCGTTCAAAGTCGAATCGGCGTTGATACCGGCAATATCGGATCCAAATTTTTGGAGGGAAGCGTCTGCCGATGCTTCGAGTTGGACTTTTTTGTTGTCGGGCTGTGCCTCTGGAGGAGTGGTCGCAATATCGAAGGCCGTGTTGTCGCGGCGAACGAGGTTGGCGTGTTCGCGGTCGGCAGCCGTGGCTTTGTTTTCTTCCTTGCAGTAGCGCGTTCTCAGCGATGCATCGGGTACTGAGAACAGTGCATCTTTCCCGACGCTGTTCCACCTGAGAGCTTCATCGCTGAGACCTCCCAGCATCAAGACTCCGCGGCTACCTCCGAGGGCGTCGTTCCACTTGTTATCGAGCTTGGAACGATTGGCCACGAGTCCCTTAGCCATGTGTTGCGCAAAGGCTGCGAATTTTTCGACTTGGGCCGCGTTGGTCGGATCGAGTTCTTTGTTACTCAGTTGGCTCGAGATCATGTCGGAGATCTCGGACTCTTTGATCTCGATGGACTTGATTTCGGGATGGCTACCAAGAGTATTCTTGATTTGTTCGAAAGAACGTTTCAGATACCAATCCGCGTCCTTCGACTGGCATCCGTAGAATTTCGCGAAGTCTTTCGCAAAGGATTGGAAGAGGGCTTTGGTGCTTGTATCGCTTTTTTGTTTGGTGACTTCGTCCAGCGGAACGGTCGCGTCGGGTGAAGGAGGAACGCCGGGGTTCTGCGAGTGATCTTGGGGAGGAGGCGAGGC
>JBDSDI010000068.1:0-3965 GCA_039920645.1 Bdellovibrionota bacterium
CGCCAATACCCAAGGTGCCAAAGGTTTCCTCACGCGACTCAAAGACCTCTATCCCGACCTCGAAGCCGAGAGCGAACAGAAGTGTCGCTGGGCCGCCCTGCCCGCACCCGCTGCCGAAGCCCGCGCGGTGCTCGAAGGCTGGATCACTGAGGGCCAAGCGGGACTCGTTCCCGATACCGCTTTCCATAGCGTTCCGGGCATCTACGGATGGAACAAGGTTGATCGCGGATCGATCGCACTAGCGACGACCCTGCCCGCACTCGAAGGCGACGGAGCCGATCTCGGTAGTGGCTATGGATACCTCTCAGCCGTGCTCCTTGGACTAAGCCCGGCACTTTCAAAACTTCACGTCGTCGAAGCAGACTCGCGGGCGCTGGCCTGCGCACGGGACAACCTGGCGGCCTGGTCTAAGCGCTGTGTCTTTCACTGGCTCGACGTGACCGCGACTGAAACGCCCAGCAGCATCGGCGGGGGATCGCTCGACTGGGTGGTCATGAACCCTCCGTTTCACGAAGGCACGCAAGTCGATCAGAGCGTCGGTAAGTCGTTTATCGAAACCGCGGCAAAGCTTCTGAAGCCCGACGGCAAACTCTTCATGGTCGCCAATTCGTTTTTAGGCTACGAAGAGCTCCTCATGAAACGCTTCCGCAACGTCTCGCGCGTCCTCGATCAGGACGGCTTTAAGGTCATCCATGCCGTCCGCTAAACGCCATCCCCGCATCGATCAATTGCTGGCCAGTCTCGGTTACGGCACCCGCCGCGATATCGATATCTGGATCAAGCGTGGACGCATCACGGTTCAAGGCGAAACGGATCCGCGTTCCGAAATGCGCGTCGATCCCGCGTTCATTCGTTTCGACGACGATGAACTCGATCACCCCGAAGGCATCCTGATTGCGATGCATAAGCCGCGCGGACACGTCTGCAGTCACCAGGCCGCGGAAGGCCCGTCGGTTTACGATCTGCTGCCCGAACGCTGGAAAGCCCGCACTCCGCGTATCGAAACCATCGGTCGCCTCGACCGCGATACGAGCGGAATCCTGCTACTCACCGATCAACACGACCTGATTCAGAAGATGACTTCGCCCAAGAATCACGTGCCTAAGGTTTACGAAGCAAAAGTCGAAGGCGCGCTCACGCAGAACATGGTCGATATTTTCGCCGCCGGTACGCTCGTGCTGCACGGGGAAACGAAACCCTGTCTGCCCGCGAAGCTTGAGATCTTAGAGACCCGCCATGCGCGCGTGACCCTGAACGAAGGTCGCTACCACCAAGTGCGCCGCATGTTCGGCAGCGTCGGGGCGCCCGTACTCACACTTCAACGCGTGGCCTTTGGCGCGCTCAAGCTCGAAGGTATTCCGCTTTCCTGCTTCCATGAACTCGAACCCACGATCGAGAGCATCACGGGTCAAGCATGAGCGTCGCGAAGAACCCGCTCGCTGATCTGTGGCCGACGCAGTCCGTAGAACTTCTAAAGTCCCTGCACATTCTCACGCGCGATGGTCAACTGAACCAGGACTCGCGGCGGAAGTTAAAACAAGTTCAGCATCTCGTGCAACTCATCACGCCTCAGCTCGAGGGTCTCAAGAGCATCGCGGACATGGGTGCCGGGAAATCTTACTTGGGCTTCATGCTCTACGATCTCTGGATGCAGAAGCACCCCGAGACTCATCTCTGGGCGGTCGAACAGCGCCCCGAACTCGTCGAGACGTGTAAGAAGCTAGCATTACAGTCGGGCTTTGAGCGGATCTCGTTCGTATCCGCGTCGATCAATGATGCGAGCAGCTCCACTGAGATGCCCGCGGAAATCGATGCCGTAACCGCGCTCCACGCGTGCGACACGGCGACCGACGAAGCGATCACCTTTGCGATTCGCAAGAACGCGAAGTTCATCGCGCTCGTGCCCTGCTGCCAGGCCGAAGTGGCGCGCCTGCTCGCCAAAGTCCCCGCGACCGAAGCCGAAGACCTGCAGATCCTCTGGCGTCACGGCATTCATAAGCGCGAATTCGGCTCGCACCTCACGAACGTGATTCGCTGTCTCTACCTCGAGTCGAAGGGCTACAAGGTCCGCGTGACCGAGCTCATCGGCTGGGAACACTCCATGAAAAACGAAATCATCATGGCCGAAAAGACCGCGGTGCCCAATGAGCGCTCGCGCGCGCAACTCGAAGCGCTGCTTAAAAAGCTCCCGCTTCCGATGAAGCTTTTCGAGCTCGTCTAAACGAAAATCTTCTCGCGAATGCTCCAGTAGTACTTTTGCTTGCGCGCGATGACGTAGGCGGGCATGCGGAATTTCTCGCGGTGCTGGACCGCATCGTCGGTGCTGCCGACTTGGAGCTCGCGCTCGGGGAGGCGGCTGTGCAGGCGCGTGAAGTTGAAATAGAAGGCGCGTCGGCTCTCATTGGTATTGAGGTAAAAGTATTCCTTGAGGACGTTCGCGTCGGCGTCGTAGTAGTGAATCTCAAGGCGATCATCGCCCTTCTTGTCTTTGGTTTTGTGGAAGGCCATTGAATCCACGCGCATCACGTGCGCATCTTTGAGCGACATGGCTTCTTTGAGGCGTTTATCGTTATCGATGAGCAAGTGCTCGCAGGCATGACAGGCGTGTGCGGAGATGTCGTTCTCAGCCCCGCACTTATCGCAGAGCTTAAAGCGAAAGCGAAAACCGCAGTCGATGATCTCGTGCGTGTGGGGATTCTCGAAAGCGCCTTTGCACTTACGACCAAAGTGTTCCTCGATTTCACCCTCGGCGTTGACGATGCCCCAAAAATTATTGATGAGCCCGCAGGACGGGCAACCGATCTCGACGATGACCGATTCGCTCACGGGTTTGCCGTCTTCGATCTCGGGAGAGTAGATCTCGTGATCCTGGCCGGTGTAATCGAGAATAAGACAATCGGTCTTGCCGGGACTGAGCCTCAGCCCGCGACCGATGATCTGCTGGTAGAGACTCGCCGATTCCGTAGGCCTCAGAACCGCGATCACGTCGACGTGCGGAGCATCGAAGCCCGTCGTGAGCACCGAGACGTTCACCAGAAATTTGAGCTTCTGCGCCTTGAAGGCCTGGATGATGTCGTCGCGTTCCTGGTCGTCGGTTTCGCCCACGACCATCGCGGAAATACGCGGAGGGAGCGAGCGCAGGATTTCTTCGGCGTGTTTGACTGACGTCGTAAAAATCATCACGCCTTTGCGGTTCGTGGCCATCTCGACGATGTTGTGGATGATCATGGGTGTGATGCGCTTCTGATCGTTAAGGAGTTTTTCGACTTGGGCCGCGACGTAGTGCGCGCCGTGGAGCTTGAGACTCGAGAAGTCGTAAGAAGCGACGGGTGAATCGATCTTTACCGGCGGCGTGAGGTACTTGTTGCGGATCATAAAGCGTGTCGAGAGATCGAAGATGCATTTCTTGAAGAAGCGACCCTCGGGAGTTTTACGCATTTTGCGCTGGCGATTTAATTCGTAGATCCAGCCGTAGCCCAGGCGGTACGGAGTCGCGGTGAGTCCCAGCACGCAGAGTTCGGGATTGATCTTCTGGAGTTTGGAGATGACTTGGAAGTACTGAGTTTCGCCTTCCATGGAGACACGGTGGCATTCGTCGATCACGAGCAGCGAGAAGTTCTCGAAGAATTCCTCGGGGGCGCGGGCGATGGACTGAATACTGCCGAAGATGGTTTTCTGATCGCTTTCTTTCCGGTTAAGGCCGGCGGAATAGATGCCCGCTTCGAGCCCAAGGCTTATGTACTTCGCGTGATTCTGCTCCACGAGCTCGCGCACGTGGGCGAGCACGAGCACGCGGCCTTTAGCAATACGCGCGAGCTCCGCGATTACGAGGCTCTTGCCGGCGCCCGTCGGCAGCACGATCACCGCGGGTGAGCGGTCTTCGCGGAAATGCGCGAGCGTGGCCTGCACGGCATCTGCTTGGTAGGGACGGAGCGTGTACATGCGGGATATTAAACAACGGCGGC
>JBDSDI010000069.1:0-12194 GCA_039920645.1 Bdellovibrionota bacterium
AAGTGATGAACGGATTGTAGGGAGCGGTAGGCTCGTCGTTCTGAGGGATAATCGAAGCGAGGCCTCGTCCGCTGCGGATTTCGGGCTCAACAAGATCGTTGTCGGGTTCGGGAACTCCGTCCTGACGGTGAGAAATTTCGGGAGGAATCGCGCGGGCGCCGATCGAGGGTGCCGTTGTGGCATCGCCTCCCTCGTTCTTGGCTCCGCCTTCGTGTTTTTCTTCGGCCGCGACCAGACTCGCGCCCGCCTCGATGTGCGCAGCATGTGGATGCAAGGATTTCCAGAGAACGATGCCGCTACCGGCGAAGACGACAACCGCGAAAACTCCAAGACCCGCGATCGCGCGGAAAAGCAACGCGTTCTCGTCGTCGCGCCACAGACCCATAAATCGAATTTTAAGCGCGCCCCAAGATCCCTTCAAGGATTGGACGCTATCGATAAGACGCTGTTTCACGAGCTTCTTATCGGTCCAAATGAGGGGCGGCTTAAGACCTTATTTCGCCAGCTTAGGCGCAAATTCTGGGCCCTCAATCCCCCACTTGTAGCCAATAATTTCAAATATTTAGGATTTAACTTAAGCGTCGCTGTTCCCGAGCCGATAAAATCGTCTGGAGATATCGTATATGCCACTTCCCCAACTGAGCAAGAATTTCAATGACGTCGATCATCGGGATCCCAAAGGGGAATATATTCCGATTTCCGTCGAAGGACTCTCCACGGGCTTCGTCAAAGACCTCGAACTCTACGTGCGCGCCGGCAACGCGTTCTTTCTGGTTAAACCAAAGACCATGGAACTCTCCACCTCGCTCATGTCGCGTTTCTGGGGCAAGTTCCCTTATCTCTACATCCACCAAAGCGCACGCGAAACTTATTTCAAATCCCTTGAGAACAGCGTTACGACAATCATCAAAAGTCCCAACTACGGCGTGCGCGAAAAAGCATCGGTACTCACCGACTATGCCGTCGAAATCGTCGACCAAATGATGCGCGATCCGAGCTCGCACGTCGCCATCAAATCCGCAGAAAACTTCGCGCGTGAGTGTGTGAACTTCATCGCCAGCAGCCAACACGCGTTCATTCATCTCGTGGAACTCTCGAACCATGACCACTATACCTACGCCCACTCGGTTGGCGTTGCCGCTTATGGCGTGGCCCTCGCCCAGTCGATGGGCACCTGGTCCAAGCAGCAGATCGCCGACATTGGACTTGCCGGACTTCTTCACGACATTGGAAAATCCGTGATCGATCCCACGATTCTCAACAAAGCGGGACCGCTCAATGAGACGGAATGGCAGTCGATGAAAGCCCATCCGACCGAAGGCGCAAAGATTCTTCGTCTGCACAAGCATCTCAGCCCCATCATCTCCCTCTGCGCGGAAGCGCATCACGAAGATTTGAAGGGCATGGGCTATCCCAAAGGCATCATCGCCTCGTCGGTCGATAGCTCGGTCCAAGTCATCACGTTGGCCGACGCCTTCTCGGCGCTCACTACCAACCGCAGCTATTCCAAATCCAAGGACGCCATGACCGCGCTGAAACTCATGCGTGAAAATGTGGACAAGAAATTTGATCCGAAATTCTTCGAGCGTTTCGTATTCATGTTCCTCGACCCCAAGAAAAAAGACGAAGACGAACAATTCCTTAAAGGCGCCTGATGACCGTGCCATTGCGCGCGATTCTCGTCGCTTCGCTCTCTTTCGCAAGCGCCTTCTCCGCCTCCGCCGCTTCCAAGCGCATCGTATCCGTACTGCTGATCCCCATGGACCAGAACCGTAGTCCCGAGAGCACTGCGCGGGCCGGTCGCAACTTCGAAAAACTCCTTCAAAGCTCGAAGGACTGGTACGGAAATCAACTCGGAAAAACTTTCGATTTTGAAGCTCCGCAAATCATCGACTCCAAGCTGACACTCTCCGCATGGATCACGCGATCCGAAAATGCGGGTCCCGGCAAGCCCGCTTCCCTCCGCTACGACTACCTCAGAGGTGTGCAAAAGGAACTCCACCGTCTCGGCTACGACGACCCGAACGTGATCTACGTCGTGAGCGTCTACGCAGGAGAAGGTGAAGTCGCCGAGTCCCTCAGCCAAGGCGCCGCGAGAGCGGGCAACGCCGTGGCACTCCCGCCACGGGCCACCACTCTGGGGTGCGACCAAACCCTACTCATGGTGAACAAGAAGTGCCAAGATAGTTTTTATGCCGTCAATCACGAACTCGGGCACGCCTTCGGGCTCGAGCATACATGCAAAAAATATCCTACCGACCCCAATTGTGAACATTCACCGATGCAGGCCGAGAAAGATCCTATCAAGATGAAATTTCTCGAGGCCGAAAAACTTTCGCTTCAGACGAACAAATGGCTCAAGCCTTTAACGAATCTCGGTGCCTCAGATCAAGCGGCAGCCCCTGTCTCTCATCATTGAGAAAAACCCCTAGAGATCGTCGCCGCCTGAGGCGTGCTGACCGAGCGTTCCATCCGACGATTGCATCAAGTACGCCTCGATAAAATCCTGCAGGTCTCCGTCCATGACTTTTTGAATCGCGCTCGTCGAAACGCCGGTACGAACGTCTTTCACAAGCTGATAAGGTTGGAAAACGTAATTGCGGATCTGCGAGCCCCAAGAAATCCCTTTTTTTGTGGAGTTCAGTTTATCGGCTTCTTCCTGGCGCTTTTGCAATTCGAGATCGTAAAGGCGTGCGCGTAGCATCTTCAAACACTTCTCGCGGTTTTGGATTTGGGAACGCTCTTGTTGGCACGACACCACGATGCCCGTCGGATTATGCGTCATGCGCACGGCAGATTCGACCTTGTTGACGTGCTGTCCACCCGCGCCGCTAGAACGGTAGGTGTCGACGCGCACGTCTTCCATCTTAAGATTGATCTCGATGGTGTCGTCGATGATCGGATAGACGAAAACGCTGGCGAAGCTCGTGTGGCGACGTGCGTTCGAATCGAAGGGAGAAATACGAACGAGACGGTGCACGCCGTTCTCGGCCTTGAGATAGCCGTAAGCGTTCGCACCCGTAATTTCAAAAGTGATGGAGCGATAACCCGCGCCGTCGCCTTCCGTGAAGTCGGTCGTGGTGATGTTGTAGTTCTGTCCTTTGGAGTACTGAAGGTACATGCGCGCAAGCATGCCCGCCCAGTCGCAGGCCTCGGTGCCGCCCGCTCCGGCATGAACGGTGATGTAGGCATCGGAAGCATCGAGTTCGCCACTGAGCATTTTCTTGAGACGAAGCGCCTTGAGGCCCTTGTCGGCGTTGATGATGGATGCGTTCACTTCGCGGCGAGAGTCGTCGTCCATCGCATCGCTGCCTTCACGGAAAAGTTCGAGCAATGTGAGAGCGTCGTCCAGACTACGGCGAGTTTCGTCGCAGGGGCCGAGGGTCATCTGGAGTTCTTTCTTTTCTTTGAGAACCTTCGCGGCTTTTTGATTGTCAGACCAGAGGGAGGGATCCTCCTCTAGCGCCGCGATCTCGGAGATGCGTCTGCGTTTGCCCTCGACGTCAAAGCGTCCTCCAGATTTCTTCGATTTGCTGCTTCATCTCGTTGAGGAGGATGAGGAGTTCTCGAGGATTCTGGGGGAGCGAGCTGAGTTCCATAGTGTTAGCGACTGTAGGTCATTCGCTGGGGAATCTCAAGCGGAGCCGCGGCGGCTTTGGCGAGAAAGTGTCAGCTGCGTTAGGGGGACTTTTGTGGTTCGCCGCGCGCGGTTTGGGAACGTCACCCTTACCTATCACCCCCGACTTTTCGAACACGGCACTGATCGGGTCCCAGGCTTTCAAGCCGCATTTCGATAACCCATAGGACAGACGAGAAATTCGAGGTCGGGACGTCGTGAGAATCCACCGGAAAACTCTGCGCCACTCTCGCTGCATTTTACCACTCATTCGCCAATTTCTCTTGCACGTCACACCCATCGCTACTATGACTTCTCCCATGCAACGCGCGCTCCTTCCAGGAACATGGTCCAAATCGCGTTTCGCGTTTGGTGGATCGCTTTTGAAAAACTCCCACCCCAAAACCAAGCGTATTTTTAATCCCAAGCTCCCGCTGCACGTGGTTCTCAAATCCTCAAAAGCGAGAGGGCCCCTTTCGTTGCTCAACCATTCCCGCCGCGTGACCACTATCCTGGCGGAGCAAGCCCAACGCCACCACGTCCAGCTTCTTCAAGTAGCCAATGCCGGCAATCATCTTCATCTGCTTCTGGAAGCGCGCTCACGCGAGCATGTCTCCAATTTCCTTCGCGCTATTTCAGGTCGTATCGCCCAAGCTGTATCTCCGAAGGATGGATTCTGGGACGCGCGTCCTTTCTCCCGCATTGTCAGCCGAGGTCGAGAGCTTAGAAACGTTGCGAGGTACTTGGGAATGAATTCCACAGAAGCCGCAGGGCTTTCCAGACGCCAAACTCGCCGCATTTTTCAGGAAATTCACGACGCCCTAAGACGCGGTCTTATTCGTACGACTCCGGGACTTATTGCCGCGGGATTCTTATAAAGAAAGTCATTGTCTTCACGGGAGAATTTCGCTTCGGTAAAACTCACCCTCGTGGAAGCCTTCAAATATCAAGCTCGCTCGCCAGATTTAAGTGTTTTCGCGCGGAGATTTTTTAATGTAGAAAATCCAAAATCTCACGAATATGTTTGGATCTAATTTCTGGGGATTCACATTTGGATTTTGGCTTCGTATCTTTGTGATTTAAATATTCTTGTAGAAGATGCCGGAGTATTAAGAAGCATTTCTAATGAGCATCGAGGAAGAACGATTAATTCTCCAGCACAGTTTGGGCAGCTAAAATTTAGCTTTTCCTCTGCGCACATCGTGCAAAAAGTGCGTTCGAAGGAACAGATTACTGCCACGGTCGAACCGGGAGCCAATTCACAATTACAGCATTCACAATTTAATATCAGTTCAAGCGTGCAAATATTAATCGAATAGTCATCCACCCACAGACCAAAAATCGAATCAAAGCATCTTCCACTTCTTAAAAAGCTGGCGTTGAAGCGCTTTCATGTCACGCGCATCCTTCACCGATACTCCGCGACCCACGATGTGATCCATCCCCAAGAGATGCAAAAAACCGTGAATCAGCACTTCCGCCAGTTCCTCGCGAACGGCACGTCGTCCGCGCTTCGCTCCGCGCTCGACGGTCGACATGGAAACGACCATGTCTCCCCATGAACGCTCGGAGGGTGGCAGGTGCGACATCATCTCGCGCGCACCGGGAACTTCCAAGGACGGGAAACTCAAGATATCCGTCGTACGATCGAGTTTACGGTAGCGTTTCTGCAAGCCCCGCATCTCTTCGTCGCTGCAAAAATGCAGACCGATCGAGCCGATGGCATTCACGCCCAGAACGGCAAGCGCACCGGTATAGAGCGAGGTGGATTTGAGTTCCGCATGCACAAAACGAAACAGTTTGCGAAGCTCGGTCGTATTCAACGGAAGTTCCGAAGCCTTGCGGCCCTCCGCGAAACTCAAGGCTACGCGCACGATCACGACCCCTTGTTAGTTTTAATCGGAGTGACGTTGCTATGTTGTTTGGGCAGACCGCGCTCCTGATCGGGATATTCCACGCGATGATGGTGCAGTCCAAGAAGAATGCGAATGAAAGCTTTGCCCGCGATACGGATCTCACGCAGCGTGATGTCAGCGTCATCGAGGAGCCCCTCGTTGAGCGCCTTGTTCACGATCTTATGGACCATCGCCTCGATCCGTGCGGGCGTAGGGTCGACGAGCGAGCGCGTCGCAGCTTCGCAGGAATCGGCGAGCGCCATGATCGCTGTCTCTTTGGTTTTCGGATTGGGACCGGGATAGCGGAAATCGTCTTCGGCGATATCTTCGGGCGAAGTTCCGGAACCGGGCTGTGCGGCTTCCTGCTGAGCTTTGTTGAAGAAGTAGCTCACGAGCGAGCGCCCATGGTGCTGCATGATGAAATCCGTGACAGCTTCGCCGAGCTTATAGTCGCGCGCGAGGATCTTCCCTTCTTTCACATGCGAGATAATAATCTTTGCCGAAAGATGGGGCTTCATTCCGTCGTGCGGATTGCGACCGCTCGTCTGGTTCTCGACGAAATATTCGGCGCGTCCAATTTTTCCAATGTCATGATAGTAGGAGGCGACGCGCGCGAGCAACGCATTGCCGTTCATCGCTTCCGCTGCCGCTTCGCAGAGCGAGCCGACGATGATCGAGTGATGGTAAGTGCCGGGAGCTTTCAGGACGAGCTCGCGCAGCAGAGGATGATCCATGCGCGCGAGTTCCAACAGTTTCAGATCGGTCGTATAGTCGAGCAGTGTTTCCATCAAGGGCGTCACGGTCAGCGCCACCACCGACGAGAACCATCCGCCCATCATCGCGCCGACGAGACACCACATGCCGGTCTCAAAGACGCTGTAGACCCGCGGAGCAATAAGGGGATTCACGACAGTGAGGATCGGGAAGCTTCCGCCCCAAGCCAGAGCGACGAGCAGGCCCATGACGCCCGACACGAGCGCGGTCTTGAAACCCGCGAGGTGCAACGTACTGCGTGTCGTAGCGGCCGCGATGAATAACGCTCCCGCCATCGACGCGACCATGACATGCGCGCCGAAGAGGAAAGCTTTTTCGAGCAGGAACGCCATGCAGAGGGCGTAAATTACGGAGAAGAAAATAACGTGAGCCGGTTTCATGAGAAGACGAAGCACCATGGCGGGCGCTGCGACGGGCGTTAGGAAGAGGAAGAACGCCGAGGGAATTCCCACGAAATAACCGGCAAGAATATCCATCTGGAAGATCAACATCAGCTTAAAGGCGGCGATCGAGGTCAGCAGCACGAGCATGCCCACGAGCGCATCTTTGGCTCGCGGCATAAGCTTGGGTTGCTGATGTTTCACGAAAATGATCAGTGTCAGCAGCGCCACGGACATCACGGACACGACCCACATTGACGTGGAGCCGGTTCCCAGCAAAAGGTTGCGAGGACCGAGACGGCTTTGAACCATGAGGGACACGAAGCCCACGAGCCCAAAGGAGAAGGCCGCCTCACTCAAATGTAAGGCGCGGTCCCACCGTCTCCAGATCACGCGCAATCTCGCGAGCCTGGAGGGGCGAAGATCCCTAATCTGACTTTCCCCTGAGTGAGACATTCTCATTGATATTTCGGTCCTTTCACGCCAAACACTTAGATTCAATGACAAGCAAAAATGATTCCTCCTCTACTCACGTTTACGCCGCGCTTCAAATGCTTGAAATCTTGAGAGACAAAGACAAAGGTTGCCCCTGGCTCTCGAGCCGCCGCTTCGACGAATTGCTTCCCTACTTCAACGAGGAGCTGCATGAGTACCGTCAGGCCGTTGCCGAGACGGGCCTGCGCTCGCCCGAGGCCCGTCAAGAATTGGCGGACCTCGTGTTCCAAGTCCTCTTGCACGCGACGCTTCTCAAGGAGGAAAGCGGCGTCGGCTTTGACGACCTCTGCGCAGACGTGGCCAAAAAACTCGAACGCCGCCACCCCCACGTTTTCGACCCCCAGCACGTCCGTTACGCGACCGCTGAGGAAGCCGGCCGGGCGTGGGAGGAATTGAAGCTCAAGGAAGCCGCAACCGCCTCACGCACACAGGAAACCCTCGAGACCATGTCCGACAAGATCGAGCGCATTCCGAGCACCCTTCCCGCGCTCCAGCGAGCGTCGCGGATCGGAGAAAAAACGGAATCCTTCGGCTTCGACTGGGACTCCCCCGAGGCGGTTTTCGAGAAGGTTCGAGAGGAGTTCGTCGAACTCGAACGCGCGGGGACCGAATCCGAGCGTCGCGAAGAACTGGGTGACCTCTTTTTCAGTCTTGCCCAATATGCCCGTCACTTGAGATTTCCCCCCGAGGAAGTCGCTGACGAGGCGAATCGCAAGTTCCTCGGACGCTTCCGAAAGATGGAACAGATCGCGCTGAAAAAGGGGTTGGAATGGAAGTCTCTTGGCCTTGCCGAGAAGGAAGCCCTCTGGAAAGAAGCAAAACGCTCTTAAAAAGGAGCCAAAACTTGACACTAAGCCCCTGCTTTCACTATCAAGCTTCTCAATGGCAAATAAAAAATCTTCGAAAAAACGTATTCGTCAGACCACTAAAAAGACGACGGTCAACACGATGGCTCGCAGCAAAGTGAAGACTGCAGTCCGCAAAGCTCGCGAAGCGATCACCACCAAGTCCGCAGAAGTCGGCGCAGCCGTCAAGACGGCGATCTCCTCGCTCCAAAAAGCAGGCACTCGCGGGATCTCGCACAAGCGCACTGTGGCTCGCAAAACTTCGCGTCTCGCGAAACAAGCCAACAAAGTCCTCGCTTCCACTAAGAAGTGAAGCCATCCCGTCGTTCGCGACGGAGAGTCTCACGAAAATTAAAACTCCGAGTCGGGTCCGAACCCGATTCGGAGTTCGTCGTTTTGGATTCGCGCGATTGGGCGAATCCTCTCTGACAACGCTGCCTAAACCGACAAGGTCGTGAGACGAACCAGCAGTCCTTCGGCATCGACGGGTCGGCTCTTAAGCCAGACATCGATTTGCGCCACGGCCTCGAGCAAACGTGCGCCGCGATGGGCTTCAGTAGCGCCGGAGCGCGGACGATAGCTGGTCATCGCGCGCCTCACCTTGTCCACAAGGAACGGCGCTTCGCCGCGAGGATGGGATCCCGATTCGAGCGTCGCCCAAATACGCAGCGTCTTCGAGAGCAGGCCGATGAGCGGCAGCGGATCTTGTCCGTCACGCAACAAACGGCCGAGCATCTTCAATCCCTTCTCGGGCCGTCCCTCAAGAAAACTGTCGACCCAGGAGTAGGCAGGATTAGCCACGACGTCTTCGCGCTGCGCGCGCTCGCCCGGAACGTAAGACACTCCGATGCGCGCCCACGCGTCGCCTCCGAGCGTCCAGAGTTCCACGTACTGATCGAGATTCATCAGATCGGTGTCGAGGCCGAGCAGATGGGAAAGTTGATTCTTGTCGAGCTTGCCGCCGCGTTTGCGATTCATGCGGTCAAGCCACGTTTTCTTTTCGGAATCCAAAACCTCGAAACGGAAAAGCGTTCCGGTGTCGAAGTTCTTCGTAGGTTTCGGAGCAGCGGCTTTCTTCTCGGAATCGGCATTCGAGACGTGAATACACAGCACGAGACCGTCGCCGTCGGCGCGCGCCGTCATCCGCGACCAGATCTGCTTGGACTCTTCGCTCCAACGTTCGGGCTGTGCGTGCGTCTCGAACCAAACGAAACTGCGGGACTGGAAAAGCGAGGTCGAGCAGCTCAGGTCCTCATCCGCGCTCTCGGGTCCCTTGCGCTTGAGGTCCTTATATTGGACGTCGAAACCCTGGGCTTTCAAGAGATCGCGCAACTCCTTGCGAAGATAATCATCGTTGCCCTGAAGGCAGATGACCGCGGGCCATTTGCCGGCGTGAGCGCTCTCGAAAAGTTTATCGGGTACGAACATCCTAGGTCGCGCCTCAGAAATCCTGCGAAACTTGGTCGATGATCTGCAACGCCATGCTGTCGGACATTTTTCCGAGCTGCAATCTTTCGCGAGAGCGGTTGATGTGGGGAGCGGACGACGAGCCCGCGAGTTCGTCGAAACGGTTATAGGCTTCGTAGTTGCTCTCAGCACGGAACTGTCGCTTCCACAGACTGCGCCGCACGGGAATCTGCGCATTGTCGGAAGGAATTTTTTCAAAAAGTTCGAAATCCGCCGTGAGAAAAACTTTGATGTCAGCAACGGAGGTTTGGTTGCGGATAAGACCTCCACGATTTTCTTCTTCCTGGGTCGCAAGTGGCGACGGCGTGCCTAAACGGCGACCCCACTCCTTGACGTGTCCCTGCAAAACGAAACGCGCTTCCGACTCGGAGTTCACGACCTCTAAACCGTTCAAGGTCGACATCGCTTCGCGGATCGCCCCGGTAAGGACGGCCTCGGGTCCCGCTTCGGAAGTGAGGTTGTCGACGATCGGCACGAAAATCCGAGAACTCTGAGATTCGCCGACGCCTCTGCTAAGACTTCCGCGTCGCAGTCTATAGGCACAGGAAGACGTCAGAAGCACCATCAGGCATCCCACGAGAACAACACATCTTGCTTGAGTCTTAAAAATCGCTCTCACGGCCCTCGAAGTCCCTTCTTGATAGGTTATGAAATGGCACCTAGGGTGCAGTCAATGAGCAAAAGTGGAACCCCACGTATCGGAGAACTCCTCGGAGACGTGCGTCCCCTCAAACTCATTCGGGCATGGCGCTTAGCAGCAGGACCGATCTTCGGCGCTAAAGCAAAGTTCCATGGTCTCCAAACCAATGCCGCCGGCGAACGCGTCCTCATTCTCGATCTCGACGATCCCATTTGGAAACAGGAACTTCTCTTCCAGAGCCAACATCTCCTCGATCTTTACCGCGAAGCGCTCAAAGCCGAAGGTTTTCGCGATTTCGAATTGCCCGTGAAAGTCTCACTGACTCCGAGCAAGGCCTTGCCACTCAAGCCGGGAAACCCGCAGCTTCGCCGGCATAAATGACGGTTGCAACGAAAGCGCTTCCTTGAGCTTTTGTTCGGCTTCTCCGTATTGACCGCGATCCCGCAGCGTCATCCCCAGCCCGTAGACGGCAGCGTAGTCGAGGTTGTTGCGGTTGAGCGCGCTTTGATAAAAGAGAATAGCCTGATCGAAACGCGTCCGGGCCGCTTCGACATCACCGGCCAGAGTCCACGGCCACGACGATTCGGTGAGCTTGCGTCCTTCGATGAGCGGAAGCACTTTGGCGAGAATCTGCGCGGCTTCGTCGTAGCGCCCCTGCTCCTTGAGCGCGTAGGCGTAGAGCACCTGCGACTGCAGTCCCTCTTCATTCTCGAGGCCCGTCGAAACTTGCGCGATAGACGGGGTCGATGTACTGAAGCCCGTCGCACGTCCCTTCAGCCAGCGCACATAAGCGAGCTGACCGGGGCTGAGCGTCGCCGCGTCCAAACTTTCCGCGCCTCTCAAGAGACCCTCGAGCGCCTCGGAATGAATCAGATGTGAAGCAATGGGCGCGGGCAATGGTGAATCGATCAAGGAATCAGGATCTCCCCAGAGCGCGTCGGTCACGAGCTTCTGGATTTGGAAATGCGCGCCTTTGTTTTTCTTGAGCAGGGTCTGCATCCACAGCCCCTGAACATAGGGATTATTAGGCTGAGCTTTGAGGGCGTCTTCGAAACTCGACGTCGCCGAAGGCCAGCGATCGGCGCGTCCTTCGACGACTCCGAGCAACGAGAGCGTGAGCCAACGCATGTCGCCATTGATACGCGACGCGACTCGTAGCGCTTCGCGCGCCGGACCTAAGCTTTCTTCCCAGATATCGAGCAGAGAGATGTTTAGCAGCGTGGGGAAGTCGCCCGGATCGGCTTGCAGAATGGGAGAGAGAAAAGCGCGAGCGCGCTCGAGATCCGAGCGGACCATCATGTACACCGCGAGTTGGTTCGACGCCAATTTGCGTGCCTCCCAATTTGCCGAAGCCGGATCGGCATAACGCTTCAGCAGCAACTCGTCAGACTGGTTGAGCACTGTCACGCCCGCTTCATAAGCCTGCAGTACGGGACGAATGCGACGGAGCATCGGATTTTCATCCGAGAAAAGCGATTCCGGCGAGCGAGGCCGCAGATTCTGCGGCCATTCGAGGCTCGATTTCACTTTGGTCTCGATCACGTTGGTTGAAAAGAGCGCTTCGGGAGCGCTCGCGGGTTTGTCCTTGAGGCTACCGATAAGCCACACACCCACGGCGATGACCACGGCCAAGAGCAATGTGAGTTGAATAGGCCCTAGGCCTGCGGCCGTGCTGGCGATTTTTTGCGAGGCGGCCTCGGCGCTACGAGGCGTGGGAGTTTCCACCTTTTCGAGTTCCGGAAGTTTCGGAAGAACTTTAGTTTCGGTTTTTTTCGGGGCGGCGGAGACTGCGGCGCCCTTGGACTTCGGCTCCTCGACATCTTCGAGTTCGTAGCCGTCCACCGAAGACTTCGTGTTTTCCTCGAAATCGACGACACCGTCTTCTTGGCCACTCAACGTGTCCGAACTCGTCAACGTATCGGTCTGAGTCAGTTCGATGGTCCGGCTGAATTCTTCAGCGGCCGTGAGATGCTGAGCCAGCTCGGGAAAATCTTCGACGATGGGTTTCCAGCGGTTGTTCGTCATGAGAACACGATCCGCTTTACGAAGGAGGCCGGATTGCGCCTTCTGCTCCACGATCGA
>JBDSDI010000070.1:0-3575 GCA_039920645.1 Bdellovibrionota bacterium
CGGTCCCGAATATATCATTCCGAAGCCCTTTGACCCCCGCGTGCTTATTTGGGTCGCGCCCGCCGTGGCCCAGGCCGCGATCGACGAAGGCGTCGCTCGTCGCGAATTTCCCGGACTTAGTGTCGAGGGCTACCGTTCGCGTCTCGAAAAGCTTCTCAACCGTTCGCACTCTGTCATGCATGACATCAAAGACCGCATCCGCAGTGCGCAGACTTCGGCCAAAAAACGCGACGTTCGCATCGTACTTCCCGAAGGTAACAACGAACGTATCCTGAAAGCCGCTGCGATAATGGTTGAAGAACGCATCGCGCGTCCGATCCTTCTCGGTGATCCGAAGATCATTCCTGAAATGCTCGAAGAGCTGAACCTCTTCTCACTGCGCAATGTCGAAATTATCCGTCCTTCGCGCGACGAAAAATACGAAAGCTATTCTCACCAACTCTGGGAATTGCGCAAACGCAAAGGTCTCACGCCCGATCTTGCCGCTCAGCATATGAAAGATCCGATGTATTTTGGGTCCATGCTCGTTCGCAAAGGACGAGCGGACGCTTTCCTCGCGGGCGTTACGAGAACCTACCCTGAAACGATTCGCCCCGCCCTGCACGTCGTGGGATCGAAGGCCGGTCAAAAGGTCGCGGGTATCTACATGCTCGTGCACCAACAGGACGTCTATTTTATTGCCGACACGACGGTGAACATCGACCCTTCGGCGGAAGATCTCGCGGAGATCGCGATCAATGCCGCTCACGTGGCGCAAAGTCTCGGCTTCGATCCGCGTATCGCGATGCTCTCGTTCTCCAACTTTGGATCGAACGTTCATCCCGAAGCGCAGAAGATGAGCAATGCCGCCCGGATCGTTCAACGCCGTCGTCCGGATCTCGTCGTCGACGGTGAGATGCAAGCCGATACCGCGATTTCGACCGAAATTATGCAAGACCGTTATCCCTTCTGTCGACTCCGCGACAAAGGTGCCAACGTCCTCATCTGTCCGAATCTTTCGGCAGCCAACATCGCATACAAACTCATGGGTCAGCTCGGTAACGTCGAGCTCATCGGTCCTATTCTTACCGGCATGAACAAGCCGATGCATGTCCTTCAAACGAACGCGTCCGTTCCCGAAATCGTGAACATGGCAATCATCGCAGTCATGGACGTCCAACGCCAAGGCCTTGACGAAGTCCCAGTCGGCCAGGAGTGGACGGCTACCGTCGATGAGAGGACAATCTAAGAGGTGAAGACCCGCATCGCTTCCAAGATCGCGATCCTGGGATGCGCGCTTTTGCTCGCGCTTTCGGTCTTTGCTCAAGATTTGGATTCCGAACTCGAACTCAAACCACGCGCGCGTTGGGTTCTGGAGCAGGGCTTCGCGCCTCAGCTTCTCGATTGTCGACTCTCGGACAAATCGAATCTTCAATGCGTCGCCAGTGACAATCTGCTGAGTGTGACCTGCGAAGCCACGCATTTCGGACGGCGCGCGGAAGTGAAGGCAACCTTCAAAGGTCGCGCGTTCTCGTGCGAAGGCACGCGCTTTGACAAGCAATCTCTCATGAGTCAGTGGAAAATCATCCTCAAGTCCGAGAGCGGATCGGAATCCGTTTGGGTTGCTGACGCGGCCGATATGGATCAGCTCGAGCGTCTCTATAAAACCGAAATGAAATCATCTCCTCTACTTGATCGGAGCGAACGCCCGTTTTGGAGCGCGGATTTCGCGAATCGCTCCAACCGCATGGGTTCGGAATCGCTGCGACTCGTAGGAACTCAGCTCCGCTGGGGACGCGATCGTTGGATTCTCGGTGCCGATATCTATCAGGCGCTCGGGCGCGAGAATGCCGATATCAAGAATTTCCTCAGACTTTCGGGTTCCTTCTCGCTGGGAAGCGGCGAAGCCGGGCGAGGGTGGGTCTTTCAAGTCGATTCCGGTCACGATTTCTTGTCGAATGGACTGCGTGCGACGTCGCATTGCCTCGGTCCGCAGTATCTTTTGAATCCCGGTTCGTGGCGTTTCTCGCTGGGCGGTGGCAACTGCTGGGTGCAGTCGTCGCAGATCACACTCGCACCTTTCGCGATGGTGGGAATGAAAAGAAAAATTTATGGACCCGTCTTCCTGACTCTCGATGCGAGCGCCAGATATCTGACAGGAAGCTACGGTGCTCACGATGTGAGTGGACTCGAGACGCGTACCCAACTCGGCGTGTCAGTAGCGATCGCACCTCGCTAAGTTGTATTTGCAAGAACTTAGCTTAGACTCATCTTAGGCAAGAGGGGATTTTGCAACATGGCTGACGTGACAGGACTCGCTACAGACGTACAAGTTTCGCACGCACTTACGATCTCGGATGTTTTACTCGCAATCCGTGAAGGTGCTCCTTGGACTTATCTCATCATCATCATCGGCGTTTTCTCGCTCGTGATCTTTGTAGAACGTCTTTACGTTCTTTACTTCAAAGCGAGCGTCGATAAGGAACGTTTCCTTTCGACCGTGCAACGCGCGATCGTTGCGGGCGATCTGAACTCTGCAGTCAACTACTGCAACGACCGCAATGCTCCCCTGAACAATATCGTTAAGGCCGGCCTGATCTCTGTTATGAACAAGGGAAGTAACGAAGACATCCAGACCAGTATGGACGTCGCCGCTCTCCGCGAAGTTCCCGTGATCGAACGCCGCACTCCGTTCCTTTCGCTCTTCGGCAACATCGCGACTCTCGTCGGCCTCTTGGCTACGATCGTCGGTCTGATCATCTCCTTCAAAGCCGTCGCCGGCGTGGATCCTGCTGCTAAAGCGGGCATTCTCTCCTTCGGTGTCGCTCAGGCGATGAACGGTACGATGCTCGGTCTGATCGTCGCGATCCCTTCGCTTCTTGGCTACGCTCTCTTGGCGGCTAAGACGCAAAAGATTCTCGACCATATCCAAGAAGTGTCCGTTGCGACTCTTAACCTGATCATCCAAAACCGCGATAAGTTCCCCATCCGCTGAGGTTTGAACCATGGCTGGGGGCGGTGACGACAAATACAATTTAAACCTTGTTCCGTTCATCGACCTTTTTTCGACTCTGATCATCTTCTTGCTCTCGACCGCGGTTTGGGAGCAGTTGGCCGCGGTTCCCGTGAACCTCGGGAACTCGGATCAACAGAAGGTCAGCATGCCGAACAGCAAGGAAGAGGCGAAGCTCGTGAAGAGCGATCTGAAGGTCTTCATTAAGAAGGATTCGATCGAACTTTTCGACCAAGGCAAGAGCACGACGCTCACACGCGAGCAGCTGATAAGCAGTCAGTATGAAGGTGTTCTTCAGTTCGCCGATGAAGCTCGTCTGAAGTATCCCACCAAGAACGACGTCGTTATCCAAGCCGATGACGACGCGACCTATGAAGATATTGTTGCGGTCATGGATAAATTCCTCGCCCGTAACTTCGATCAACTCGTGGTCATGGGATCGGAGATGTAATGGGTATTACTAAACCGGGTTTCCACCTGCATTCGCGCTGGGATCTGCCCAGCTTCCGCAAACGTCACGCCAAGCCCTTAGGAGGCCGCAAGGTTTCCCAGGAATTGAATTTGACCGCGATGATCGACATGT
>JBDSDI010000071.1:0-4650 GCA_039920645.1 Bdellovibrionota bacterium
ACAGCTTAGGTCTTTACCTGATCCTGATAGGAATCGGTCGTCTCTTCACGGACTACTTCCGCGCGGATGCATCCTTCTATAAGCAGTCGTGGTTTGGATTTTTTCCGAACACGTTAATCGCGATCACCGCAGCGATTATCGGGCTTGCGATCGTCGCGACTTCCGTTGTGCGCAGCCGCGAAAGTTTTGACGCTTAATTCTCAATTTCGAAAACTCTAAAAAAAAAGACCCTCGATTTTATCTGGCCTTTATTTTTTAGTTTGGGCACAGACTTTGCTTCCCAAACTGGAGGCGAAAGGAAACACAGCCATGTCAAATTCTGAAACAAAACGAAAAACTCCCTCCTCTGCAAGGGTCAAAACCGGCATCGAAGGATTAGATGATATTCTCTGTGGGGGTTTTCCGCCCCATCGTATTTATTTGATCGACGGCGATCCGGGCTGCGGCAAAACGACCTTGGGGCTGGATTTCCTTTTCGAAGGCATAAAGAACGGAGAAAAAGTACTCTACATCACCCTCTCCGAAACCAAAGTTGAACTCGAGGCGGTCGCCGATTCACACGGATGGAGCCTCGATGGCATCGAGATCTTTGAACTCCAGAATTCCGATTTCAAACGCACCGAAGACGAGAACACCTTCTTCCATCCCTCTGAATTGGAGCTCGGTGAAACGACGCGCGCGATCTTGGAACAGGTCGAACGCGTCAACCCGAGCCGCGTCGTTTTCGACTCACTCTCCGAACTGCGGCTACTCGCGCGCGATTCACTCCGCTACCGCCGTCAGATTCTCTCCCTGAAACAGTACTTCTCCGGGCGCGACGTCACCGTTCTGCTCCTCGACGACCGCACGGTCGCGGCAGGCGATCTTGATCTTCACAGCATCGTCCACGGCGTTATCCGTCTCGAGCAGCTTGCGCCCGAATACGGCAGCGACCGTCGTCGACTGCGCGTGCTCAAACTTCGCGGCGTCGGTTTCCGCGGCGGCTTCCACGACTTCCGCCTTCAAAAAGGCGGTATCGAGATCTTTCCCCGCCTGAGCGTCGCCTCTGATGGTGGCATCAAGGAATTCGGTATGCTTTCCACGGGAATCGACGGTCTGAACAAACTTCTCGGGGGCGGGCTCGACCGCGGCGCCAGCACGCTGATGATGGGACCTGCGGGAGCCGGTAAATCGTCGCTCACGATTTCCTGTGCGCTCGAAGCCTGCAAAAATGGCGAGAAGGCCTCGATTTTTGCTTTCGACGAAAGCCGCCACTCTATCAATAAACGCATGAGCGGACTCGGATACGACGTCGAAAAGTACGTGAAGAACGGACTTCTTTCCATCAAGTCCATCGATCCGGCCGAACTCTCTCCTGGAGAATTCGTGTCGCTCGTCCGAAAGTCCGTCGAAGAATTCGGATCTAGCGTCGTCATCATCGACAGTCTCAACGGTTATCTTAATGCCATGCCGGAGGAACGCTTTCTCGTCATTCAGCTTCACGAGCTTCTAAGTTATCTGGCCCAACTCGGCGTTACGACATTTCTCGTCGTAGCACAGCACGGCCTTCTCGGCAGTCAGATGGAAACTCCTGTCGATATCACTTATCTCGCCGACACCGTGGTCCTGCTTCGCTACTTCGAGGCCTTCAGCGAAGTGCGCAAAGCGATTTCCGTGGTCAAACGTCGCGGAGGCGCCCACGAGAAATCGATTCGTGAATTCTCGATGAATCCCCAAGGATTTGTCGTCGGAGCTCCTCTCACCAACTTCCACGGCATTCTCGGCGGCATCCCAAACTTCACGAAAGAAATAGAAACGTGATTTCACACGACCAAAGAGTTCTTATTCTCGCGGGAACAGAGCGAGATGGGGTTTCGACCGAGAAACTCCTGAAAAGCATCGGCCTGGAGGCCATTCGTTGCCAAAATGTCGACGAGCTGGTCGCGGAAATCAAACTCGGAGCGGGCGTATTGCTCGTCGCCAAAGAGGCCGTTATGTCGAAGGGTCTCAAGATCCTCGCCGAAAGTCTCGCCACCCAACCCTCATGGTCGCACATTCCGCTCATCATACTCATGAGCCAAGGCGACATGGAAGTTGCACATACGCGAGCTTACAGTCTTCTCCGATCGCTTCACAACATGACGTTTCTCGAACGGCCCGTGCGCGTGATGACCTTGCGAAGCATCGTTGAAGGGGCACTAGCCGACCGCAAACGCCAGTACGAAACGCGCGATCTCGTCGAAGCACTCGAATACTCGCGCGAACAGGCGATCCTCGCCAACAAGACCAAAAGCGAGTTCCTCGCCAACATGAGCCACGAGATTCGCACTCCGCTCGGTGTGGTCATCGGTTTCGCAGAGCTCCTAGAACGTTCGGACCTTAATTCTCCCGATCGCATGATCTATACGGGCATGATCCAGAGAAACGGAAAAGTTTTGCTGGAACTCGTCAATGACATCCTCGATCTTTCCAAAGTGGAGTCCGGAAAAATTATTATGGAGCGCATCAATTTCCGACTTCATGACGCCATCACCGAAGTCGCTACGGATCTCGGGTCCATCGCTTCGCGCAAGGGCATCCCCATTGAGATTGAAAACCTCCAAGATCTTCCGAGAACCGTACGCGGCGATCCGATGCGCTTTCGACAAGTTCTTATGAACGTGATCGGCAACGCCATCAAGTTCACGCATCAGGGAAAAATCACCCTCAGGTGTAGCACTCGTCACATCGAAGGCGATGCCGCGAAAATTGTGATCGAGGTTAAAGACACGGGCGTCGGAATTCCGATGCACCAAAGACAACGCCTCTTTCAACCCTTCTCACAAGCGGATAGCTCCACGACCCGCGCGTACGGCGGCACGGGCCTCGGCCTTGTCCTCGCTCGGGAACTGGCACGTCTTCTCGGCGGCGACCTCACCCTTCTCCACAGCGAGGTTGGGGTCGGCAGTTCTTTCAAAATCGAAATCGCCCTGGATCATGGCGTGGAGGAAAGCATCTTCACTCTTCCATCCCCGCCTTCGCACTATCTCCAAGCCAACCTCGTCGGTCTCCGAGTTTTGGTCGTGGATGATTCCCCCGACAATCAAGCGCTGATCCGTCGGTTCTTGAACTACGCCGGCGTGGAGGTCGAAATCGCCAACGACGGCGTCGAGGGCGTCGAAAAAGCGATGAGAGAGTCCTACGACGCCATATTGATGGATATTCAGATGCCGCGTCTCGACGGCCGAGGTGCGACCGCCCAACTCCGCGAGCAGGGCTACATCAAGCCTATCGTCGCACTGACAGCCCATGCCCTCAGCACGGAGCGGGAACTGAGTCTTAAGGTCGGCTGCACCGATTACCTTGTGAAACCCATCGACCGCGCCCTGCTCTACGAAACGCTCGGCATCGTCACGGGCCGCATCATGCCCTCGACCTAAAAATCCGGACACGCTGTGCGCTTGGCTCACAAAGCACCCCTTCTCGCATCGACAGGTTCCGAGCTCGCCTGTAAATTAAGACCCATGAACACAAAGCTCTTCAGCAACCTTTTCCTTGGCCTTTCTATCCTCGCGGGATCATCGAGCGCTTTCGCGCGCGACTCCTACTCCTCCCGCTACGATGCCGACACCGATGGCGGAGTGATCCGCATCGAAGTGGGCAAACAACGCGGCGACTCTTCGCGCGAAGAACTCGAACGTCGCATCTGGCAACTCGAACGCGCGGTTTGGCAGCTTCAACAACGCGTCTTCGATCTCGAAACCACCAAGACTCCTACCCCTGAAAAAGCTGAGAGCTGGATCTGTACCGTCAGTGCCTTCGGAGCGACTCACACGGGCAACGGATCGACCAAAGCCGAAGCAATGGCGAACTCGATCAACGCGTGCAAAAAAGAAGCGAACGACAACGGATTCTTCTGCAAGAATCCGAAGTGCGAAAAGTAATTTTCTAGAGAGTTGCGAGCCAAGCGCCTACAAGCGCGAGGCTCGCGCCCGCCACCCGCGTCCACGGAAGCTCAGCGCCTTCCACGAATTTATCCCAGGCACCACTCGCCACGATTTGACTCGCGACGACGATCAAAAAACTCGGCAGCGCTCCGATGCGCGCGATCGAAATCGGAATACAGAGCACCACGAGAAACCCGAAGACTCCGGGCAACGCATGCCACCACTTGAGTTCCGAAAAATTCATCTTACCGGGGTAGACGTCGAGCGCCAGGAGCACGCCTGAAAACAGGAGTACGAGCACCGACGTAGACATGAGAACCCATCCGAGTCCCCACTCCGCGGCCAAACGCTTATTGAGTCCCCCCTGCAGCACGCCGCAGAGGCCCACAATCAAGGGAAGCACGTAGACCACAGGGTTCATTTTTTAACGTAGCGCGGGGGACCCTTCTTGGCGTGACCGCCGTCGCGCGCATCCTTGGGCTTCTTGGAATAAGAAGTTTTCTTTTTGTAGGCAGCGCTCGAAGCGCCCGTGCCGCCGCCTGCCGAAGCCGTACCGCCTGCCTGAGACTTGAAGTCGCCGCGAGGACGCTTGTCCGCGTAAGCAGGACGTCCGCCGCCGCCTTGGTTGTTGTTGTCGTAGCGAGGACGATCGTTCTGATAATCCTCGCGCGAACGGTAAGGCTGACGCTGTTGGGGCTCGGGCGTCATGACGGCCGTGAAATCCTTGGGAGCGAAATCGAAGAAG
>JBDSDI010000072.1:0-4789 GCA_039920645.1 Bdellovibrionota bacterium
GGTGGGCTCGCACCTTTGCGCAACTCGACGATCCAGGCCTCCCAGGATCCGGTCGGAGGCGAAGCGAGAGCGAGAGCGAAGACGTACTTCGAGAGACGGGACTCAGACATCGCTCAGGTCGTCTTCCTCAAAGAGGCGGGGCGATTTGTCTTCGTCGGTGATACTACCGGCACCGGGACCGGTGAGGCCCTGGCGTTCGAGAGTCTTTGCGAGAGCGCGGTTCTGACGACGTAGACGGATGTTTTTCGTTTCGAGAATGATGAGCTCGACAATGAAGAAGAGCGAAGCGAGCAGGGCCCCTAGGAAAAGACAGCCCAGCAGCAGAACCCACTTTGGCATCAGGGCGCTCGTGTAGGTAAAGAGTGTGACGGTGAGAGCTTCGGTGTTCTGACCGATAAGCGCCACGGCAATCGCGAGAAGGAAAAGAGTGAAAAGAACCCAGGCTCCGACTTTTACGAATCTCATTTCGACTTCATCATAGCGTCTGCAAGCTTCTCTGCAAAGCCTTGGAACTCGCCTTTGAGAAGACGGTAAATCGTCACGTTGTGGGTATTGATCGCCTTGGCTTCGGCCAGAAGTGGCATGAAATTCGTATCTCCAACCCAACGCGGCAAAATGTGCCAATGCATGTGCCCTGGAATACCGGCGCCGCCGGCCTGACCGAGGTTCATGCCCAGATTAAATCCCTGGGGCGAGTAGGCGCGTTGCACGCAGTCGATGACGAGCGGGATCGCTTGGTTGATCTCGTTCCAGAGCGCGGGACTCAGGTCGTTCGGAGTTGCGGCATGCGCCCGCGGAATGACCATCAGGTGCCCTGGATTGTAGGGGAACTTGTTCATGATCACGAAGATGCGTTCGTTCGAAAAGAGCACGAGATTCGTTTCCGAAGGAGCCTTTGTCGGCTCTTCGCAAAACGGGCACTGTTCTTTTTCAGTCTGCGCGTCTTTGCGAAGTTCCTTCTGGGACGTGATCCACTCCCCTCTCCAAGGGGCCCAGAGGCGAGGAATGCTGGAACTCATCGCGTTCCCAGAGTTCCGTTCGGAGTGCTTTGGAACCAGTGATACGGAAGCAGATAAGGTTGGCCGGGACGAATCTGGGCATTCATCTGCGGGACCATGCTGGAAATTTTTTGGAGGATGGCACTATCGGCGCCGGCGCCGCGAAGTGCGGTCGATTGCTGGAGCCATTCGGCGAGACGACTTCTCTTGGCTTCGGCCGAAGCGACCTTGAGTTCGCCTTTGATGCCCAAGGTTGTTTGAAGGGCGTCGAGGGTTTCTTGCAAGCCGCCAAGCTCGTCGACGAATCCGAGAGTTTTGGCTTCTTCGCCGGAGAAAACGCGCCCGTCGGCGTAGGTTTCGATCGTTTCTTTGGAGAGCGACGGACGTCCTTTGAGGACTGCGGCTTTAAACTGCGCGTGCACCGATGCGAGCATGTGTTCCATGAGATCGCGTTCTTCGGGGGTCATTGCGCGCGAGTCGCTTCCGATGTCTTTGAACTTGCCGGCCTTGAGCGTCGTAGGTTCGACTTTGGCCCACGCGTAGAGGCCTTTAAAGTTCATGAACGACATGATCACGCCGATGGATCCGGTCAGCGTGCCGGGGTTGGCGTAAATTTTCGTGCAGGCCGAAGCGACGTAATAACCGCCGCTCGCCGCAAGATCGCCCATCGAGCAGTAGACGGGCATTTTCTCGCGAATCTTCATGACCGCGGTGTACATTTCCTGCGAGGGAGCAACCGCGCCCCCGGGGCTGTCGATACGAATAACAATCCCGCGGATGTTGTTTCGCTTCTCGAGGTTCTTGAGACGCTTGATCCAATCGTCGCCGTTCATGATCTCGCCTTCGAGATTCAGAACCGCGACATCGGCTTCGTCGATCGTGTAATCATCGTCTTCGTTGAGGTCACCCTTGAGCGAGAGCGGCGAACCCACAAACGAGCTCATCACTTCCAGCGAGCGGCTGGTCGAATAGAGGAAAGCGGCGACAAGAGCGCCAAAACCGAGAAGCATCCACAAGAGAGCCTGTTTGGATTTCATGGATCCGAGTCTAGGGCGGGATTGAGGTGCGGACAATGCGCGAGCTCGCGGAATTGCTGAGATACCCGCGCCATTGGAATGTTGATGCTGCATTGCGTGGTGTCCCCCTGGGCCCGTCTCGCCGGCGAGTTCACTGCGCTTAAGATGCTAAAAGGGGGGATGGACTTCATTTCTAAGACAATCAGATACGCGTGCTTATTGTTTCTTGTGGCTTACGTTCCCCACTGTCTCGCCCGGGAGCTCCACCTCAACACCGAACCGGTTTACTTTCTCGTGGAGTCTCCGAATCTCGCCCTGGACGCTAAGCTTAGCGACTCATGGAGCGCGGGCTTTCAATACGCCGCAATCGAGGGTGGGCGAGCAGGACGTAACCTGAGCGGTTTGCAATTTTTTTATTCCAGGAAAGGTCGGATATTTGAGAACTCAGACGTCCTCAAAGTCTATCTCGGTAGACTATCTGCACACACAAAAGTTCTCGGGATCGAGACGAACGATCGGGCGATCGCAATGGCTGAATTTCTCTATGGCTATCGCTGGTTTTTTAGAAACCACGTTTCTCTTTCCGTTCAGGCGGGTAGTTTTTTCACCGCACAGAAAATTTTCCCCTCGGTCTCAGTTCCGGTCGGCTACGTATTTTAATTAAGAGATAGTGAAGACTCTTTTACACGAACAAGGTTTTGATCGAGGCTGCGACAATGGATAAAATATTTCTCGATCGTTTTTTCGGCACTATCGATGCGTTTAAAAGTTTGGAATTCTCCGAATTTTTTGCCGAGGATGCCGAGTGGGTCTTCGCCAATGCGAGTCCGCTCATTGGTCGGGCCATGATTGCAAGCAACGCCCAAACGATTTTCGACCAACTCGGAGGGATTCGCCACCGGCTCGTCAATCATTGGGTGATCGCACAGACCTTGTTCACCGAAGGGGAAGTGACGTATCTGAGGAAAGAGGGGAAGGAGCTAAAGCTGCCCTTCTTTACGGTTTCCGACTTCAACTCGAGCGGCCTCATTGCGAGCTACCGAACGTATATCGATCCGAGTCCGCTTTATCAGTCGTGAGCCGATGAGCGCTGCGTAGGCGTAGCGCGAGTGTGGTCGAGTGCCGCGTTGAGAATGTCGTCCTGGATTTTAAGAATATCGGGTTCGTTCGGCCCGCTGCATTCGCTGGTGACGTGCAAAAGTGTGCGGGGATATTCGCCGTCACGAGTTTGGGGTTCTTCGCCCCAAATAAAAAATGTGTTCCCTGCAACTCCGCCGCAGCTTACGAGCGCGAATTGACCACCGGGTGAACTCTGCACGATGTCGTAGTCTGTCAACGCCGTTTCGAGAACATCCCACGCACTTTCGGCCGAGAAGTTGAGCAACGTGATCGTGGACGATTCCGTCATTTCACCCTCGTAGGGCGGTACAGGGCTCCGGGGCGTATTTGCTTCGGCGGAAAGACTCAGGAGGCTCAGGGCGGCGAGGAAAAGTTTTGTGTTCGTCATGAGAAGATTATCGTCTTGTTGCGAAGGCCGCGCGAGTGGCGGGGATCCCCTTCGGAGTGCAGCACGCACGCGTTGTGCGGACTGCGAAAACGACAAAGGCCGCGCTTCCTTTCGGAAGCGCGGCCTTTTAAGGAGTTACGAAACGGGGCTTAATCTTTTTTATTGCCCATGATCTGCGCAAGCTTTGCCGCGACTTCAGGGTTCAGCGTATCGCCGAAGCTGGAGCGGCTGGAACCTTGCGAGCTGCGGAAGGTATCAAGGTTATCGCGCTCTTCGCGACGGCCCACACCTTTGACCGACAGGCTGATCTTGCGATCGCGCATATCGACGTTGGTGATCTCGACCTTGATCGTATCGCCGACTTTGACGATCTGCTCAGGGTGCATGATGCGCTCTTCGGAAAGTTCCGAGATGTGGACCATGCCTTCGACGCCTTCTTCGAGCGTGACGAACGCGCCGAAGTTAGCAAGCTTCGAAACGGTGCCATCGACGATCGAGCCCGCGGGGTGGGAGTCGATGAAGTTTGCCCAAGGATCGCGAAGCAGGTTCTTGATCGAGAGCGAGATGCGCTCGTTGTTCTTGTCGATCGACATGACCATCGCTTCGACTTCTTGGCCCTTCTCAAACGCCTGGCTGGGGTGGGTGACTTTGCTCGAGTCCCAGGTCAAGTCGGAGACGTGCACAAGGCCGTCGATGCCTTCTTCGATTTCAACAAAGATACCGAAGTCGGTAATGTTCTTGATGATGCCCTTGATTTTGGTACCGGTAGGGTACTTGAACTCGAGGGAGTCCCAAGGATTGGCGGTGATCTGCTTGAGTCCGAGGCTCATGCGGCGGTTGTCGACGTCGATGTCGAGGATGACCGCTTCGATCGTGCCGTCTTGCTCGAGGAGCTTACGGGGATCTTTCACGCGTTGGGTCCAGCTCATCTCAGAAACGTGAATGAGGCCTTCAATGCCGGCTTCGACTTCGATGAATGCGCCGTAATCGGTGAGGCTCACGACTTTGCCGTTGATGCGCTGACCGGTAGAGAAGCGATCTTCAACCGACGACCAAGGATCGGGTTGGGTTTGCTTCAGACCGAGGGAGACGCGCTCTTTCTCGGCATCGTACTTGAGGACGCGAACGTTGATTTCTTGGCCCACTTCGATGACTTCGGACGGGTGCTTGATGCGGCCCCAGCTCATGTCGGTGATGTGTAGCAAACCATAAACGCCACCCAAATCTACGAAAGCGCCGTAGTCGGTGATGTTCTTAATGAGTCCGCG
>JBDSDI010000073.1:0-21412 GCA_039920645.1 Bdellovibrionota bacterium
CGGATATCGTTCGCTTGGAAGCGAGGAGGCCCGAGGAAAGTCTCGACGATCGAGGGGGTCACGGTAACTTTGGCGAAAGGCTTGGTTCCGTCCCATGAAGCGACGTCTTTGGCGACTTTTCGGCAGCAGGTGCCGACGAGGCGCTTCAGGTTACGCAGACCGGCTTCGCGGGTGTACTCGGAGATGATCTTGCGGAGACCGTCTTCAGTGAACTCGACTTGTTCGGTCGTGATTCCGTTTTCTTCGACTTGTTCTTTGATCACGTACTGACGAGCGATCTTCATCTTATCCTCTTCCGTGTAACCAGCGAGGTTGATGACTTCCATACGGTCGCGGAGAGGTCCGGGCACGTTGTCGATCACGTTTGATGTCGCGATGAACAGGACTTTCGAAAGGTCGAAGGCCAGGTTCAGGTAGTGGTCGCGGAAGCTGAAGTTCTGTTCGGGATCGAGAACTTCGAGGAGTGCCGACGAAGGATCGCCTTTGTAGTCTTGACCGAGCTTGTCGATTTCGTCGAGCAGGATGACGGGGTTGTTCGTCTTCGCTTGCTTGAGGGCTTGGATGATACGGCCGGGCATTGCGCCGACGTAGGTACGGCGGTGTCCGCGGATTTCGGCTTCGTCATGGACGCCGCCGAGCGAGATGCGAACGAATTCGCGTCCCATGGAGCGGGCGACCGACTTGCCGAGGGAAGTTTTACCGACGCCGGGAGGGCCTTGGAGACAAAGGATTGGACCTTTGTTGGAGTTCTTGAGTTTGCGGACCGCGAGGAACTCGAGGATACGGTCTTTGACTTTTTCGAGGTCGAAATGGTCTTCGTCGAGGATTCTCTTGGCTTCGCCGAGATCCAACTTGTCGTTGCTCGAGAGCGTCCAAGGAAGATCAGCGAGCCAATCGAGGTAGGTGCGGATGATCGAAGCTTCGGAAGCGTCGGGGTGCATACGTTCCAAGCGAGCGAGCTGTTTGTTCGCTTCGCTACGGACTTCTTCAGTCATGTTGCCGTTCTCGATACGTTCGCGGATCTCGTTCATTTCGTCGGCTTTAGGATCGTTCTCGCCGAGTTCGTTCTTAATCGCGCGCATCTGTTCGCGGAGGTACTGTTCGCGTTGACCCTTCTGAGGATCGTTGTTCGCTGCAGGACCTTGTTGACCGCGGACTTTCGCTTGGACGTTGAGGATCTCAAGTTCCTTCGCGAGGATGTTGGAAACTTTTTGGAGACGATCGAAACCGTCGACGGTTTCGAGGATATCTTGCGATTCGCTCACTTTGAGCCCGAGATTGCTCGTGATGAGGTCGGCCAAGCGGCCGGGTTCGGTGATTTCATCGACGACGATCAAGATGTCGGGGGAAAGCATCTTGCCGAGGTTGATGATTTTCTCGAGCTGCTCTTTCACGCCCTTCATCAGGGTTTCTTCGTGAGGTTTGCGCTCGGGACTGAACTCTTCTTCGAGACGTTCGATTTGAACCTTGAAGAAGGGGCTCGATTGATCGGTGACTTTGATACGCGCTTTCGCGATACCTTGAGCCAAGATCTTCACGCGACCGTCCGCAAGCTTGCGCATGCGCATGATCATCGCGACCGTACCCGTTTGGTAGATACCTTCGGGTTCGGGATTATCTTCGCGGATTTCCTTTTGGCTCGCGAGGAAGATAAGGCGGTCTTTGGCAAGCGCCTCGTTGACGGCACGAATAGATGATTCACGTCCCACGAAGAGTGGAAGGATCATAAATGGGAATACAACCACGTCTCTGACGGGAAGCATTGGAAGGGATTCTGGGATCACGATGTCGTCCATGTCTCTCGGTGCCATTCAACTATCTCCTATGTTGAGAGCCGATCCCAAACTTGAAACCCCCTTGGTTTCTGATCAGCTCTTCTCAACCTTTCGGAGTGCTACCCCACTGACTTTAAGAGATTTGCTGCCAGTCGTTTGACCCCTTAACCGAAGGTTTAAAAGTGGATTTAAACCGCACGCCGCTTGAGGGGGGTGCAGCAAAAGGCCACTATTTATCCGAAAATAATTCGAGAAATTTTTAAAGTTGCGCGAGTTTTAGAGCTCGATGCTGCCCTGGTGAACGAAGTTTCCACGCTGAATGCGGAAGAGCTGAAGCTCGGAGAGCGTATCGCGGTTTGAGTTCCAGATATGCTTGCCAAGGACGCCGTCGACCGTACCAAGGTCCTCGAGACGAGCACGCAGCTCCTCACGAGTGGAGGGCTGAGACCCCTTGCTGTAGAGCTTGTTGATCGAAAGACCGACGTCGTAACCAACCGCGCTGAGTGCATTGGGAAGCGCGCCGTTCTTGATCTGGAACTGCTCAACGAATTCGCGAGTGACGGGACTTTGACGCTCGGATGCGTAGGAATCCACGAAGATCGCGTTGTTGAGATACTGACCCGCGCGCGAGAGGAGCTGAGGACTTCTCCAGGTCGAAGGTCCCATCAGCACCGGTTGGGAAATGTCCGCGTAGAGCAGCGCAGGAATGATCTGGCCGAGCGGACGGTAGGTGTCGGGGATAAAGAGTACGTCGAAATCGACGATCGGAGGGAGCTGAATACGGGCCTTATCGCGAGGGGTGAGTTCGTGCCCGAGCTTGGTCTGCTCCGTTTCGAGCATCGTTTGTCCTTCGTTCTTTCGGAAGTTCGGGAAAGCGGTGCCGATCATGTTCTCGATGAGAATTTTGAAGTCGGTTTGCTTGGGGTCGTAGGATTCGGCCGCCGTAACCTCGCCGCCCATCATGCGAACAGAATTAAAATACTCGTTGGCGAAGGCTTCGCCGAAGCTATCTTCCGGAAATAATACCGCAAAGCGTTTCGCGCCGAGCTTCTCGCGGCTGTAGCGAACGAGCGCGCGAACTTGTTTCTCGGGGGTCGCAGCCGTGCGGAAAACGTAAGCGCCTTCTTCGATGAGACCGGCACGGGATGAAAGATTCACGTTCGGAATGCCGGATTGCACGGACCATTTCGCAACCATTTCGCCTTCATCGCCGCTCAAGGGACCGACGATCATCATCACCCGGTCTTCGAGTACGAGGCGATCGAAGGCGGTCTTCAGCGAGTCTTTGCTCGGACCGGAGTCGGCCAACACAAGTTCAACTTTCTTACCCTGGAACGCGAGAGCGAGTCCATCCGCCACGGCTCGGCCCAAGGTCGCCTGGCGACCCGAGAGAGGCAGAAGCGCTCCGATTTTGTAACCGGAGACCTGACTGAAAGTGCTCAACCTATCCAAAAGAGCTTTGGCTTGGGCGTAGATCGGTGAGTTCATGTCGGCCGACGAAAGGACGTCATTCAAAAGAGTTTGCGACTGGCTCTTCTCGCCGCGGGCGAGATAGAGAGTCGCGAGTCGCACGCGAACTTCGTTGCTCGGAAAACGGTTCGGATATTCGCCGAGGACGAAGTGCAACTCGCCTTCGACAAGACGACGGTCGACCTGTTCGCGAATTGTCTGCGCGTAGGCGCGTTGCGCGGCCGGATCGCGCGCTTCCCAGTAAGCCTTGATAGACGCCAGCGTCGATTCGAGCCAGCGACCGCCCTCACCCGAAGTGGAGGACCAGAAATTAAAAGCGTCTTCGCGCTGATTTGTCGGAATTTCACGGAAGTCGATCTTGGCGAGAAGTTCGAGCGCCTTGGGTGTGTTGCCTTGAGCGCGTTCGGCACGCGCCCACCCGAAGTAGGCCTGTCCGCGGAAACGTGAGGGAGGATCCAAAAGAGCGACACGGCTGTAGTTCTGAGCGGCACCACGGAAATCATTTCTCTCGAAGAGTTGTTTCGCGATTCTCAGCGAAACTTGATCGACGAACTGCCCGGTCGGTGCAGCTTGAAGATACTGACCCCAAAGCTTCTCCGCTTGGCGAACATCTCCCATTTCCTGAGCACGCTGCGCTTCTTGATAGATCTGCGCTTCGTTCACCGGATCGGTGACGATGCGATATTGAACGTTAGGAGTCGAACCCGCTCCGTGCGCTTTCAAAATATCGGAGTCGACCTTGCCGCCCTCGAGTTTTTTATTGACCTTCGTAGTGGAAGGGCCGGATCCCGTCCCGCCGAATTTATCCATCGATGTGGTGCAGGCTGAAGCGAGAAGGGTCAAGCCGAGGAGTTTGAATGCGTTCTTCACGAGCCGAGCATAAATCCCCTCGCAGCCCGACACAAGGTGAGCTGCGGGGGCGCGTCAGGGGTTTTGAGTATGGAACCAGTCACGCATGCGCTTCAGGAAACCCTGGGATTCAGGGTAGCTCTCGCCACTGATCTCGGCGAAGCGCTCTAGGAGTTGGCGCTGCTCTTCGGAGAGTTTCGAGGGCACTTCGACTTGGACAGTCACAAACTGATCGCCTTTGGAACGACCGTTCACGTTCGCGATACCCTTGCTCTTGAGACGGAAACGCTTCATAGACTGGGTCCCGGCAGGAATCTTGACCTTCACCGAACCCTCGAGGGTTGGCGTTTCGATTTCGCCGCCAAGAGCGGCTTGCGTGAACGAGATCGGAACTTCGCAGTAAACGTCGTCGCCGTCGCGTTGGAAGAAAGGATGAGGAGCAATGTCGATCACCACATACAGATCGCCCGCAGGACCACCGTTCGACCCGGGTTCGCCTTCGGCCCTGAGCTTGAGTTTCTGACCGACGTTGATACCGGCTGGCACTTTCACTTGGAGGCGCACGGTCTCGGACTTCTTCCCAGCACCATGGCACTCGGCGCATTTTTGCTTGATGATCTTGCCGGCGCCGCCGCAGTCCGGACATGTTTTGGAAAGCGTGAAAAATCCCTGCTGGAAACGGATCTCGCCCGCGCCCGAACACGTCTTGCAGATTTCGGGCTGGGTTCCAGGTTTCGCGCCGGAGCCATGACAGGTTCCGCACTCGGATTCGCGTGGGAGGTTAACGGTCTTCTCGGTTCCGAAAGCCGCTTCTTCAAAGGTGACTTTCATGTTGTAACGCAGATCGGAACCGCGCATCGCTCGCGATCCGCCGCGTCCGCCACGTTGGCCCTGAGCACCAAAGACTTCTCCGAAGATATCTCCGAAGATATCTCCGAATCCGCCGAAGTCGAAACCGCCGGCTCCAGGACCACCTTGACCGACTCCGGCATGGCCGAATTGGTCATAAGCCTGTTTCTTCTGGGGGTTCGAAAGAACTTCGTAAGCCTCGGCGAGTTCCTTGAACTTCGCCTCGGCTTCTTTGTTTCCGGGATTCTTATCGGGATGGTGCTGAAGAGCGAGCTTACGATAAGCCTTCTTCATATCGTCAGGCGTAGAGGTGCGTGGCACGCCAAGCACCTCGTAATAATCTCGCTTAGCGGGCCCAGCCATTTCTATCCCTTAGACTTCTTTGAAATCGGCGTCGACGACGTCGTCGTCTTTGCCGGTCGCGCCCTGAGCTTGTCCATCCGCCTGACCGTTCGCGGCGCCCTCGGCACCGGGTTGAGCTGCGGATTGTGCATAGACCTTCTCAGCAATCTTCGAGTTGAGCGTGTTGAGGCGCTCGAGCGAACCCTTCATTGCAGCGAGGTCTTCGCCAGCGATGAGGCTCTTTGCGTTGCTGATTTCGCTTTCAGCTTCGGACTTGAGTGACGCTTCGATCTTCTCGCCAAATTCCTTCACGGACTTTTCGGTTGCGTAGAGCAGCGAGTCGAGTTGGTTGCGGGTCGCGATAACTTCAGTCTTCTGCTTGTCGGCTTCGGCGTTCGCTTCGGCATCTTGAACCATGCGCTTGATCTCTTCTTCGGAAAGACCCGAGCTCGAAGTGATCTTGATGGACTGTTCTTTTCCAGTGCCGAGGTCTTTTGCGGAGACGTGCACGATACCGTTGGCGTCGATGTCGAAGGCGACTTCGATCTGTGGCACGCCGCGGGGAGCGGGAGGTAGGCCGTTCAAGTCGAACTTGCCGAGCGTCTTGTTGTACTGAGCAAGCTCGCGCTCGCCCTGCATGACGTGGATGCTAACGGCAGGCTGGTTATCGGCCGCGGTCGAGAAGGTCTGGCTCTTCTTCGTGGGGATCGTGGTGTTCTTGTCGATGAGCTTCGTGAAGACGCCGCCTAGAGTTTCGATACCGAGCGAAAGAGGAGTGACGTCGAGGAGGAGCACGTCTTTGACTTCGCCCTTCAGAACGCCGCCTTGAATCGCAGCGCCGATCGCCACGACTTCGTCGGGGTTCACACCTTTGGAGGCTTCTTTACCGAAGATTTCTTTAACCTTCTGCTGAACTTTGGGCATACGGGTCATACCGCCGACGAGAATGACTTCGTCGATTTGGCTCTTGGTAAGACCGGAATCTTTGATCGCGGTTTCACAAGGACCGACGAGACGTTGGATCAGATCGTCGACAAGTTGTTCGAGCTTCGCGCGGGTGAGCTTGATGTTCAAGTGCTTAGGACCGTTCGCATCCGCCGTGATGAAGGGGATGTTGATATCGGTCTCGGAAGACTCGGACAGGATGTGCTTCGCTTTTTCCGCTTCGGACTTCAGACGCTGCAGCGAGAACTTGTCTTTGCGCAGATCGATGCCGTCGGATTTTTGGAATTCACTCGCGAGCCATTCGACGATGCGAAGATCGAAATCTTCACCGCCGAGGAAGGTGTCGCCGTTCGTGGATTTCACTTCGAAGACGCCGCCACCGAGCTCGAGAACCGAAACGTCGAAGGTACCGCCGCCCAAGTCGAAGACCGCAATTTTGGAGTCGTGCTTCTTATCGAGGCCGTACGCGAGGGCCGCAGCGGTCGGCTCGTTGATGATGCGTTGAACGTTAAGACCTGCGATACGACCGGCATCTTTGGTCGCCTGGCGCTGAGCATCGTTGAAGTAAGCGGGAACGGTGATGACCGCGTCGGTGACGGGTTCGCCGAGGTAGTCTTCTGCAGACTTCTTCATCTTTTGGAGAATGAAGGCCGAAACTTCTTGCGAGCTGTATTTCTTGTCGCGGATCTGAACCCAAGCGTCGCCGTTTTCGGCAGCGACGATCGTGTAGGGGAGCATGCCTTTGGCTTTTTGAACTTGAGGGCTTTCAAACTTGTTACCGATGAGACGCTTCACTGCGAAGACGGTACGATCGGGGTTGGTGATCGCCTGGTTCTTCGCGATCTGACCGACAAGGCGTTCGCCTTGGTCGTTGAAAGCGACGATGGAAGGCGTGGTGCGCGCGCCCTCGGAGTTTGCGATAACTTTTGGCGTTCCGCCTTCGAGCACAGAAACGCAAGAGTTGGTGGTTCCAAGGTCAATACCGATGATTTTTCCCATAATTTAATCTCCTATAATCCTATAAGTCTCAGCTTGCTGAGACCTTCTTGTTGATAATGACTTTTGCGGGACGAATGACTCGACCATGAAGAGAGAATCCCTTTTGGAATTCCGCGCTCACCTGGTTGTCTTCGAAGCCTTCGGTGCTCGACTGTCCCATGGCCTCGTGAAGGCTCGGGTCGAAGGGCTTGCCGATCGATTCGATTTTTTGAACGCCGGCGCGCTCCAAGGTCTGTTGGAAATGCGTGAGCGTCATTTCCACGCCTTTGACGAGATTCGCCACGATCTTGTTGGGCTCGCCGTCCGCTTTCGCTTCCATGTCGCGAATAGCCTTGAGGCCGAGGTCGAGATTGTCGAAGACGGGGATCATCGCTTTGATGAGTTCCTCGTTCGCCATCTTGATCACGTCGGACTTCTCGCGCACGAAGCGTTTTTTCATATTTTCCATTTCGGCCGCCAAGTAGACGACCTTGTTCTTCCATTCGTCGACAACACGATCGGCGTCGGAGGTGGTCTGACCCTCGAGGGTTTCAGACGCTTCTGCGCCTTCCTTGGGGTCCAATTCAGGGTCAGAGTTCGTATTGGTATCGCTCATAAGTTAAAATTTGGGATCGAAGCTTGCAGAGTCAAGGAACTGAGGTCGAATTTTCTCGATTTCCGTAAAGACCCTTTGGAGAACGCTATCAAGGACCTGTTCCCCCCTTCGGGTCGCTCGGGCTATTTTTCCATAAAGTTCAATGTTTCCAGAATCTTGCTCCTTTTTAAAGAGCTCATTAAATTCCCCAGAATCTCCCTCCAAACGCCCCAGATCCAAACCCTTACGTAAACGCAGTCCCATCATCAGGATTTCCTCGAGATGTTCGCGTCCCGAACGGGGGGTCAAAAGGGTTCCTATTTCAGCAAGTCCCTGCCCGGCCGCGTTCTCCCATTTATCAAAGTTATCGGGTTGTTTTTGGTGGGCTCCGAAACGACCGATTTTGGAAACTCCTTCGAGCTGGCGCGAAGCCAGGAGTCCCGAAGCCCCGGGTCCGAGACCGAGAAACGGTTCGAGTTCCCAGTATTTGAGATTGTGGCGGGATTCTTCGCCCGGACGGCAGAAGTTGGAGACCTCGTATTTCGCCAGCCCCTTCGCGGCCAAGCGTTCTTCGGTGATCTCGAACATCTCGAGTAGCGTATCGATGTCCGGCTGTTTCCAGTTCTTGGAGCGCGCCGTAGTGAGCGTGAGTTGGTAGGCGGAAATGTGCGCGGGACTAAACTCGAGGGCCTGGCGGAGCTCGGCTTCCCAGCGCTCGACGCTTTGCTCAGGCAAGCCGAACATGAGGTCCAAGGACCAACGCCCTTTCCATTCCGACGCGACGAGTTCCAAGACTTTGAGATTGTCCGCGCGACGGGCGCGACGCTCGAGTCGATCGAGATAGACGTCTTCGAAGCTTTGAATCCCGATCGAGATCCGGTTCACGCCGATGGAATGCATGTGCGCGAGACGCGCCGACGTGAGGGTCTCAGGATTGCATTCGAGCGTCCACTCGGCACCGTCAGCGATCGAGAAATTGTCGCGCAGAATCGTCGTGGCCTTCTCGATGATATCGGGCTCGAGTAGCGACGGTGTGCCTCCACCCCAGAAGACGGTCTCGAAGGCCGGCGTCTCTGCGTTACGGTTTCGCTCGCCCCAGAATCGCGATTGTTTCTCGAGGGCCTTTAGCCAGCGTTCCTGAGGCTCGCGGCTTTCCTCGGCCCACGAGTTGAAGTCGCAGTATCCGCACTTGTGCACACAAAAGGGAACATGCACGTAAAGACCTGGGGAAAGCATGAGCGAGGAGTTAGCACGGGGCCCGAAGGGGGAAAAGCATCATTCGTGAGGCGCGTCGAAACGACTGCGTCGAGGGCGGCAATTTCACCCCGAAGGAACGATGCGCGTTCAAAAAAGTTATGTAAGAATTTCAAGATGTCAGAAGCAGCAGCCGTTCATCGTCACATTCTCTCCAATGGCCTGAATCTCCTTTTCATCCCCAACCGCCGTTCCCCGGTGGTCGCGCTACAGGGATGGGTTCGTTACGGAGCGGCCGACGAGAGCGACGATATCGCGGGCGTAGCCCACCTCTTCGAGCATCTTCTCTTCAAAGGCACCACAAACCGCGCGGTCGGCGAGATCGCGCGCGAGATCGAAGGACTCGGCGGCGACCTGAACGCCTACACCACTTACGACCACACCGTGATGCACCTGACCCTCGCCTCGAAGTACGCGCATCAGGGCATCGACATCCTCGGAGATGCGCTTCTTAACAGCATCGTCGAAGAATCCGAACTCGCGAATGAGCGCCCCGTCATCCTCGAAGAAATCAAACGTCGCAACGACATGCCCGGCGCGATCGCCGGTGATCTCTTCCGCGGGGAGCTTTTCCGCGGTCATTCCTACGGACGTCCCGTCATCGGCTTTGATCACGTCGTCGCGGGTATTCCGCGCGAAAAGATCATGGAAGAATACAAACGCCACTACACCACGGAGCATCTCTTCGTGGTTGTCTGCGGCGACTTCGATGAGAAACAGATGCTCGCGCATTGCGAGAAAGTTTTCGCCAAGACCCCTAAAGGTCCCGCGCGCCGCAAGCGTCCTGAGCTTGCGGCCCTGCCCACCCAACGCAGCTTCTTCATCAACCATGAAACGCCCGACTCGCTCGTGCACATCGGATGGCGCGTGCCCGGCAACTTCGGCATCGAAGTCGCGGCACTCGACGCCTTTGCACTGATTCTCGGTCAGGGCGAAAGCTCGCGTCTCTACCGCAAGCTCGTCAACGAACTCGACCTCGTGCGCGGAATCGGCGCGAGCGTCTGGAGTCCCCGCGAAACGGGTTCTTTCTCCGTCAGCTTCAAAACCACCGATAAGCTCGCTCCTAAAATGGCGGAGATCGAAGCCGCGATCCACGAATGTCTCCAGCGCGACGTCACTGCAGCCGAACTCGAAAAGGCTCGCAAGAACCTGCTCTCGAGCACCGTCTACTCGCGCGAATCGGTCGACGGTCTCGCCGAACGCTATGCTTACTGCGAATCGATCGCCGAAGACTGGGAAGCGGACAGCCGCTACCGCGAAAGCGTCGAGAATCTGCGCGTCGTCGACTTGCACAAGGCGCGCGATCACTACCTTGTTTGGAAAGACGCCCTCTGCGCGGGCATCGTGCCGCAAAAAGAAGCGCTGCCCGAATTCAAAGCCCGCACGAGTGCTACGGCGAAATCCAAAAGCGCCGCCGCTAAGAAGAGCTCATTCAAGCCCGGCACCCACGGTGTTCAGACCCTCAACTACAACGGTCTCACCGTCCTGCTTCGTTCTTCGCACGATCTGCCGATGTTCTCGCTTCGCTGGGTCGGATGGGGCGGGCAGCGCTTGGAGCCTGCCGCTAAATCCGGTATCGGAGCGCTCTGGACCCGCGCGGTCTGCGAAGGCGCGCGTCTGCCGAACGGCGCGAAACTCACCCGCGAAGAAATCAACGAGCGCATCGACGCCGCGAGCTCGAGCATGTCCAGCTTCCACGGACGCAACAGCTTTGGCTTCCAAATGGACGGTTTGAGCGCGGACTTCGAAACGCTCATGGAACTCCTCGCCGGCACCGTCGTCGAGCCAAGCTTCGAGAACGATATCGTCAAACAGTCGCTCGATCACCAACTTCAAGATATCAAGACCCAAACGCAGAACCCGGGATCGCTCGTGAGCCGCAAGTTCAATGAGATGATGTTTGGTAATCACGCTTACGGCCGTAGCGCGCTGGGCGAAGCGGCGCGCGTGAAGAAATTTACGTCGAAGGACCTCAAGGCCTACCACGAACTCCTCGTGCGCCAACCGCAGGTCTTGAGCATCACCGGCGACATCACCGCCGAGCGCCTTGAGATGCTCCTCAAGAAGCTCTTCGGCAAGAAGATTTTTCCAAAGCTCTCGACGCTGCGTAAGTCGCAGAAAGTGCGCATTCCCTCCAAACCTATCGAGCATTTCCACGCCCTCAAAAAAGAACAGATGCACATCCTCTGGGGATTCCCCACCTGTACGCTCGGTAGCAAGGATCGTTGGCCACTCCTCGCCCTCGCCTCGGTCTGGTCCGGACAAGGCGGTCGTCTCTTCAGCGAACTGCGCGACAAGATGTCGCTCTGCTACACGGTCTCGCCGACTCACATGGAAGGTCTCGATGCCGGCTACTTCGCGTTCTACATGGGCACCTCTCCCGAGAAAACCCACACCGCACTGAAGGGGATGAAGATCGAGATCGAAAAGGTTTTGAGCGAGAAGATCCCCGACGCCGAATGGAAAAAAGCCCACAAGTACGTGACCGGAAACTACGAGATCGGGCAACAGTCGCTCGGCGCACAGTCGATGGGCATGGCACTCGATGAGCTCTACGGTCTCGGCTACGAAGAATACTTCGAGTTCGACAAGTCCTTTTCGAAAGTCACTCCCGCCGATATCCAGCGCGTCGCACGTAAGTATCTCGATCCCAAGAAAGCCAAGTCCCAGGTTCTCTCGCTCGTCGGACCCGTGCGTCCCAAGGGCGCGAGCCTCAAGGAATTCTAAGCTCGCAGCTTAGTTGCGGTACGGAGAACGCTCGTATTTCCAGATGCGGCGCTTGAGGAAACTCGGCGCCAGCATCCCGATGGTCCGCGCGAAAGCGCGAATGCGCGCAAAGGACTTCATCCCGAAGGGGTAATGGCTCAAGAGGATCTCCTCGTCCAAGTCATTGAAGAGATAATCAAGTACGAGCGCGATCATCACGATGTCGTCGAGCATCCCGAAGACGGGAATCCAGTCGGGGATGATATCCAGGGGCGACACGATCAGGATCAGCAGTGCTAACAAGACTTTCTTGTCGCGCTCCGGGATGCGCTCATCGCGTGCGACTTCTTTGAAGAAATCGCCAATCTTCTTAAAGAACTCGAGCATCGGCGTGAACCTTTAGAGCGTCGAGGTGCAGTACGCGCACTTCTTGGCGGCGAGTGGGACCTTCGAGAGACAAAATGGGCATTCTTTTTCATTCACGCTCGGTGCGACGTCTTGCTCTTCGAACTTGGTGCGAAGTTTTTGCACCGTGGAAGCGATGAGGTAAGCGGCGAAAGCGACCACAATAAACGTGATGATCGTGTTCACAAAAATTCCGTAGTTCACGGTAACAGCGCCGACGCTCTTGGCAAGATCCAAGGTTTCGTAGGGAGCGGGCTTCGACCCTTCCTTGATCACCACGAAGAGGTTTCTGAAATCTACGCGACCCATCGCGAGACCCACCACCGGCATAATCATGTCGTCGACAAGCGCCTTGGCGACGGGCGTAATTCCTCCGCCGATGATCATACCGATCGCGATATCGACGACACTGCCTTTGAATGCAAATTTTTTAAAGTCGTTGAGCATGAAGGGCTTTATAGCAGATAATCGGGTTCTATGTTCAAGACGCTCGCCCTTCTCTGTGTGTCGAATATCTTTATGACCTATGCCTGGTACGGCCACCTCAAGGACTTTCGGAACAAACCCCTTATCGCGGTCATTTTTCTGAGCTGGGGTGTCGCCTTCATGGAATACTGCTTTCAGGTTCCGGCAAATCGCATCGGCAGTCAGGTCATGACATTGTCCCAGCTGAAGATCATGCAAGAGATTTTGGCCCTGAGTGTCTTCGCGGTTTTTGCCGTTTTCTATATGAAAGTTCCACTCACTCGCAACTTTCTCTACGCGGCGCTTTGTATCCTCGGCGCGGCCTTTTTCAGCTACCGCGACACTCCCGTTGCTCCAGAGATTCCCGTCCAGACTCCCCCAAACAAATGAAGACAATATCCAGGCCCTCATATAGACCTATCGTCTCATGACGAAGATGCTCCTGAGCCTTATTGTTCCGATCTACAACGAAGCGACTCACCTCGAGAAGTTTCTCGGAGTCATCGACACCGTCGATCTGGGCTCCGACGTCGAACGCGAACTTGTCTTCATCGATGACGCCTCCAAAGATGAATCTCTGAGCATTCTGCGCGCGTTCTCGTTCACGAGTCCTCGTGTGAAGATTCTGAATCAACCCATCAATCAAGGCAAAGGGGCCGCCCTTCAGCGCGGCATTGAAGAAGCCTCGGGAAACTGGATCCTCGTCCAGGACGCCGATTTTGAATACGACCCCGACGATATCAAAACCTTGCTCGCACTGACACTTACCGGCAAAGCCGATGTGGTCTTCGGAAGCCGCTTCAAGAAATCCGGCACTCAAGTCCATCGTAGCTTCCACTATCTCGTGAACCGCATCCTCACAATGCTGAGCAACGCACTGAGCGGCCTTTACCTCACCGACATGGAGACCTGCTACAAACTTTTCCGCGCCGACATCATCCAGAACGTCGTGCTCGAGAGTCGTCGTTTTGGATTCGAACCCGAAGTCACCGCCAAGATTGCTCGTTTGAAACTTCGCGTGCACGAAGTCGGCATCAGTTATTTCCCGCGCAACTACATGGAAGGCAAAAAGATCACTTGGAAAGACGGCGTCGCCGCTCTCTGGCATCTGTTTTACTTCAACGTTTTCGCGGACAAGTCAGCGTTCTTCCGGCCTTCGATGCCGACGCACTACATTCCCCAGAGCAGCCAGCTGCTTTGAAATTTTAAAACTTCAGTTTAGTTTACGAGTTTGAGCATACAGCATTCGCGGAAGGTCTTGCCGCTTCCGCATGAGCATGTCGCCTGAGGCGCGCCCATCATACGAGGTGCCGTCGGAGCGGATATCGACATCGCGCCGAGCAGAGGACTCTTTCCCTCGGCACGGAGACGCCGAAGAACCGCGCAGATCTCGAGGAAAGAAATTTCCCAGACATCGTGCAGGACGCAAAGCTCGCGAACGAGCTTCGAGAAATCGGATTTGCTCCGAAATTTCTTGCGACCGAGGGCATCCAGAAAATTCTCGGCCTGAGCGAGGAACGCCTCGAGTTCTTCGAGCGAAGCTTCAAGACTTTCGTCGGACCAGCTTTGGTCGTCGAGACTCAGACCCGCTTCTTCGAGAGCACCCATGAAGAGAGCAGCGTCTTCGCAAAGGCTGTTGAGGTAAGCGACAAGATAGTCGTAGTTGTCGAAGCTTTCGGGCAGAGGACGTATGCGCTTGAGCGCGGTCGCCTTGTTGTCGGTGATCTCATTCCAGAGTCCTTGCAGGGACGCTAGGATCTGCTCACGCAGGTGGGGTTCGTCGAAGCGAATTTCTCGATCGGTACCAACGAGCATAATTTCATCGGCGGCGAACTGGAGCGGTACGTATTCCGGTCCGAGAACGAAGCCGGTCAGAAAAGCGCGAACGGTATGGATATCCATCGGAATACGAGCTTCGATCAGAAGCGCGGAAAAGGCTTTGTCTCCGGGATACGCAGGCGTCATCTGGCCCCAGGGATAGTTCAGGCATCGGGGCTAGACAAGCGCCGAGTGCCTATGAGCCCTCGAAGGGGCTCCACGCAGGACGCCTTAAGGGGAATCAAGGCACTCCGGGATCGTTTCGAGGAAAGAAAGATCGTTCGCTCGAGGCGCGGCGTCCTTCTCGTTGGGGAAAACGTTTCCCTTGAAAGCGGTGTCCTGCGTGGGGCAGATCGGCCTTTGCAGTTTCCAGGCCCGAAAATCAGAGACGCGTACGCTCCCACTCCAAGGCCGTCCGGCAGATGAGATCGATATCCGCGTAACGGGGTTTCCAACCCAGCAGCCGCACGAGCTTCGAATTGTCGGCATAGATGGCTTCCGAATCGCCGGGGCGACGCGTGGCGAGCTCGACCTCAAAATCCACGCCGCTCACCCGCTTCATGGCGTCCGCGATTTCGAGCACCGTATAACCGTGACCGTAACCGAGGTTCATGACCTCGGAGCGTTTTTCTTTCTTGAGGAAATCGAGGGCCAAGACGTGAGCCGCGGCCAGATCGTCAACGTGGATGTAGTCGCGAATACAGGTTCCGTCGCGGGTGCCATAGTCGCTGCCGTAGACGAGAAGTTTGTCGCGTTTTCCGCAGGCGACTTCCGCGGCGACCTTGATGAGTTGGGTAGCACGGGGCGTGGCCTGACCGAGTCCACCAGGGACATGGGCGCCGGCAACATTGAAGTATCTCAGCGAGACGTAGTTCATCTTCGTCTTTCCGGCGCGCACGAGGTCTTCGAGGTACCACTCCGTCATGAGCTTCGACTTACCGTAAGGGTTCAGCGGATCTTTAGGGCAATCCTCATCGACGGGATTCTTTGCAGGGCTCCCGTAGATGGCGCAAGTCGAACTGAAGACGAAGTTCTTGACGAGATATTCGGATGCGGTCGCAATAAGAACTGAAGAGTTCTTGAAGTTGTTGTCGTAGTACTTCGCGGGTTCACGCATCGATTCCTCGACTTCGAGATGGGCCGCGAAATGGAGAATCGATTCGATGGGGTGTTCTTCGAAGATTTTTTTCAGCAGCGCCGCATCGCCCACTGACTCTTCGATGAATCCAATACCGGACGGAACCGCCCAACGGTGCCCGGAGTAGAGGTTGTCCAAGACGAGGATCTTGTGGTGTCCGGCGGCCTGCAGAGCTCGAAGAGTATGAGAACCGATATAACCCGCTCCTCCCGTAACAAGAATCATAGTCTGGCCATTCTAGCTGAAGGCGACCGAAACCGGAATGCTCGACAGGCTCTTTCGGGGAGTGATAGAAGCCCCAAGTAATGAGCGCCACCCGCAATCGTCGCCAAGGTTTCAGTAAGCTGCTTCTTTCGGCTTCCGTGGTCCCGTGGATCTTCGCGGACTTCTGGATTGGTTTCGGAGTTTTCTATGCTTGCGCCTTGTTGGGTCGCATGACTGACCTCCAACAAGTCCGCATCGACAATGCCGTCGCCGCCGGAACGCTCAGCTTTTTCTTCCTGCTCGTCGGACTGGCCTCGGGCTTCTTCGACCGCGAAAACCGTCTCAAGCGCTTCGAGATTGTGAAACTCGGACTGATCTCGTGGGGGCTCGCAGTCGCACTTGGACTCGCCGTCCTGCACTTTCTTTTTTTCATGGTACTGGGCCGATTCTCGTTGATCTACGGGAGTCTCGGCGCCTTGTTAGCGATTCTGGGTTTCCATTTTTTGGTGACCTTCATTCTCCGCAAGTATCCCCACCGCTTCCTCATACTCGGACCGATGAGCGCAGGAACTTTAGAAATCCTCCGATGGGCAAACAGAGGTACCGATCACTACGAGCATGCGGATGCGCTTCGTAAGCAGATTGAAGAGAATCCTTCTCTTCCCCCCTCCGAAGTCGCGGAGCTTATCGAAAACGACCAGATCGTGGACCTTGTCCTGAGTCTCGATCCCTCTTCACCCGCGATCAATACCGCCATCGCCAGTCTAGCTCTTCAGCACGGAGTCCGAGTCGTAGACGAAGGTCGTTTCTTCTCGGAACTCTACCGTCGTTATCCGCTCGAAAGCCTGCCTGCGACCTGGATCGTGACGGAAGGTTTCGACATCCATAAGCCCGTCACGAATATCATTAAGCGCACCGTGGACTTCTTGGGTGCGATCGTAATGCTTATCGTCCTCTCTCCGCTGCTTCTCGTGATCGGTCTTTCGATTTGGCTCACGAGCCCCGGCTCCGCTTTCTACACGCAGATCCGCCAGGGCCGTTATTCCAAGCCCTTCCGCATGCTCAAGTTCCGCAGCATGACCGCCAATCACGCGGGTTCCGAAGCGACGAGTCCCGATGACTTGCGCGTCACAGCCGTCGGCAAGATCATTCGCCCGCTCCATTTCGACGAGCTTCCGCAGCTCGTAAATATCCTCATCGGCCAGATGTCGTTTGTGGGACCGCGCCCCGAAGCGCTCCAAATCGTAGAGCGTACCCGGGAAAAACTCCCGATTTTCGAGATCCGCCATATGGTGCGTCCCGGTCTCACGGGTCTCGCCCAGATTAGCCAAGGCAAGACTCAGGACGGACTAGAAGAGATCACCACCAAACTTTCCTTCGATCTTTACTACCTGCGCAACTATGGCCTTGCGCTGGATCTGCTGATTGCCCTGCGTACCGCCTTTGTTTTGACCCGAAAAACTTGGTAGACAAGGTCCCATGTCAGGACTCACTTTAGTTACCGGTGCCGCAGGCTTCATCGGCTCGCACGTTTGTCATCAACTTCTGGATCGCGGCGAAGACGTCGTCGGCCTCGACAACATCAACGACTACTATGAAGTCTCCCTAAAAGAAGCTCGACTCGCGCGACTCACCGGCAAAAAAGGTTTCTCTTTCGTGAAACTCGGGCTTGAAGACCGCGCGGGCATGGAGAATTTCTTCAAGACGAAGAAACCGACGCGCGTAATCCATCTCGCGGCACAGGCCGGCGTGCGTTACTCGCTTGAGAATCCTCATGCCTATGTCGATGCGAACTTGATCGGTTTTATGAACGTTCTCGAAGGCTGTCGCCATAACGCGGTCGAGCACCTCACCTACGCCTCGTCGAGTTCGGTCTACGGCGCAAACACCACCATGCCGTTCTCGATTCACGACAACGTCGATCACCCCTTAAGCCTCTACGCCGCGACCAAAAAAGCGAACGAGCTCATGGCCCACACCTACAGTTCAATGTACGGCCTGCCCACCACCGGTCTGCGCTTCTTCACCGTTTACGGTCCTTGGGGCCGTCCCGACATGGCGATGTTCCTTTTCGCCAAAGCGATCCTGGCGAACAAGCCCATCGATGTCTTCAACCACGGTAATATGCTGCGCGACTTTACCTTCGTCGATGATATCGTCGAAGGCGTCATCCGCACCTCCGACAAGACGGCTACCGCCAATTCCGAATGGACCGGCGCCAAGCCCGATCCCGGAACGAGCAAGTTCCCTTACCGCATCTACAACATCGGTAACAATAATCCGGTCAAGCTCATGTACCTTATCGAAACCCTCGAAAAAGCGCTCGGTAAAGCCGCAATTAAAAATTTCATGCCGATCCAAGTCGGTGATGTCCCTGCAACCTACGCCAATGTCGACGACCTCACCCGCGACGTGGGCTTCAAGCCCGCGACCCCCATCGAAGTGGGCGTCGAGCGCTTCGTGAAATGGTACCGCGGCTACTACGGCGTTTGAAGTCCACTCTCGAGCCTTCTCTCGACAGCACTTCTAAGTTGTGAAAATCTGTATCCTCCATGCAGACTAATCCCGTCCTTCTTCTTGAGATCAACGAAGTCCCCTGGCGTATCATCGACACCTACCGCACGGACTTCCCTCACATCGACGCATTTTTTAAGAAAGCCGCGCTGTGGACCTCGTATTGCCACGACGAGAATGAACTCTCTCCTTGGGTGACCTGGCCGACTCTGCATAGGGGAATGACGAACACCCAACATGGCGTGCTCAACCTTGGACAAGCCCCTCAGACATTTAAGGGCAAGGCTATCTGGGAAGAACTCACGGCACGGGGTTTGAACGTGGGCGTATGTGGATCGCTGCAAAGCTGGCCACCCACGGACCCGGGGCGCGGCGGCTTCTTCGTGCCCGATACCTTCGCTCACGATTCGAGATGCCTTCCTGACTGGGTCATGCCCATTCAGGAATTCAATCTTTCTCAAGTTGCGGCCAACGGCCGAGTTCTCGATTCGAAACTCGGACGCTTTGGCGATCTCCTCAAGCTCGCACCCGCACTTTTGAAAGCCCTGCGCTTCAAGACCGTCTTCGCGATCGTAAAACAACTTATCGGTGAACGCCTTGATCGTACGAAGCTTTCGCGTCGTCCCATATTTCAGACGATCCTGTTTTGGGATGTGTTCCTGAAACTTTTCGATTCCAAGAACCCTCCCGCCCTCAGCACTTTCTTTACCAACCATATCGCCGGAGTGATGCATCGCTACTGGAATCATCTTTATCCTGGTGACTTTGCAAGTCCTCCTAAGACCCTCGAACAGCGCGAGACCATGCACTTTGCGATGAGCGTCCTCGACGGCATGCTGGCGGACGTTGAGGGCTGGACGAAGAAAAACCCCAACCTGTCCGTCATCTTTGCTACGAGTATGGGTCAAGCCGCGATCGTGCGGGACGACCATTCCGGCATCGAACTTTCCGCGGAGTGCTCGGAGTTGATGAGAGCTCTGGGTTTTGCCAAAGAGGACTTCTCGCCCTTGCTCGCCATGGTTCCCCAGATCGCTCTCGAGACCAATTCCGACGAGACGCTGAGAAAAATCAGGCGCTCGTTGACCTCCTGCAAAACACGTTCGAACCGCGACCTCTTCCGCGTCGAGACACAGGGATCGAGTCTCAGTATCACTGTCCTCACGCCACCGCTCGAAGACATCGAAGCCGGCAATTTCAGCTGCGGTGACCGCACGCTCACGTGGGCCGAGGCCGGGATCAAAAAGAACATGGTCGACCCCGGTACGGCCTACCATATCCCCGAGGGAATCTTTGCGGTCGCAGGTCCCGCGGCGGCGGTCTTCCGCCCGAAACAAGCGCGCGCGCTCATCGACTCCGACCGCATCAAAGAGCCGCTACTGGCTTACATCTCGGGCGAGCAGCCCTTACTGAACGAAATCTCCACGAGCGTGACCTTGTCGCCATGATGTCGAAGAAGCTCAAGGTTTTTTTGACGTTTGGATCCTGCTTGTCGGCAAGCGCCCTGCTGTTGCCGATCCTCTTTTTCGTAAGTTCTCCGAAATTTGCCCAGACCGAAATGAGACGCGCGATCTACCGAAGAGTCGTCCGCCAAGCCGTTGAGCACGAAAAGCAAAGTCCAGAGGCTCAGGCCAAGGCCATTTTCGATTTCGTGCGCGAGCACCAGTACGCCTATGCGGGTTTCGAACCCAAGAGCGGCAGCCACCTTCAAAACATGGTGCGCGGAATCGGATGGTGCAACCAACAAGCTGACATGCTGACGCGTCTGTTGCGCGAAGTTCATATCCAGGCGCGCGTGCTGTTTCTGTTTCCGAAAGGGTCCGACATCTCGCCCCACTCCGTAGCTGAGGTCAGGATCGGAGAGAAGTGGGTCGTCATGGACCCGTATTCCTCGGCGATTTTTCGCGACAAAACTTTGGGCACACTGCTTTCCGCAGAAGAAATTCGAAAAAAACTCGAGACCCAGCGGGAAGAAGATGTCGAAAACATGCTCGAGCCCCCCCGGCGTCCGCCTCTCTCTTTTTATTCGGGTCTTCCCAAAATTCATGCTCCGAACTTCGAGGAGCCCTTTCAGGAAAAATCTAAATACCTTATTTGGGGTTTTGTCCGAGACCGTTTCGGGATTCCTCTCGATCGCCTTATGGTCCGCCTCTACGTCTTTCGCTATCTCGACACCAAGAGCGCCAGAGACTCCTATTGGGCCGCCAAGCTCTTCTACCTCGCCGGTCTCCCTGAGGACGCCGAGAAAAATTTCGCCGTTGCCGTCCTTAAGGCCGATAAGACGACGCTGCTTAGCCAAGCGATGCTCTGGCGGGCGGCGAATTTCATGCGTATGGGCGAGTATCAAAAATCCCTGAGGCAGCTCAATTCTCTGTCCGGCAAACTCGTTCCCGTGCAAATTCTAAATTTTTGGAGGGGCAAGAACCTCGTCGCTCTTAACAATCTCGTCGAAGCTCGAAAATTCTTCGAAAACGCGGAAGGCACGCCTCGCGACCGCTATCTCAACTGATCTTCGCATAAAGGCGCTCCGCACTTGTCCTCGACAGCCCCTCAAAGCTATGAAATCTTAGGACTTCGAATGTCCACCGAAGCTCGTAAAATCGCAGTCCTGGGTCTTGGTTATGTCGGTCTTCCACTTGCCGTCGCTTTTTCGCGCAAACTTTCTCAGGCCGCTAAGGTCTACTCCGGCCCCGTCGTCGGATTCGATATCAACACTGCTCGTGTCGCCGAGCTTGGCGGCGCCAAAGACCATACGGGCGAAGTCGAAACTCAAGATCTCCAGACCGCGCTCGATTCAAAAAGCATCGTCTTCACCTCCGACGCGAAAACCCTCAAAGAATGCGACTTCGTCATCGTCGCCGTCCCCACTCCTATCGACGACGCAAAAATCCCCAACCTTCGTCCGCTACTCGGGGCTTCGCGCACGGTCGGCGAGAATCTCAAAAAAGGAACGATCGTCGTTTTCGAATCGACAGTCTATCCCGGTTGTACCGAGGAAGATTGCGTGCCGGTCCTTGAGAAACATTCCGGACTCAAATGCGGCGTGGATTTCTGGGTCGGCTATTCGCCCGAACGCATGAACCCCGGCGACAAAGAGCACACCGTCGA
>JBDSDI010000074.1:0-4138 GCA_039920645.1 Bdellovibrionota bacterium
GGCTAAGGTTTCGTTTGCCTTGCATCACCAGCTGTAAATAGTTCGGACTCTTGAGCTTCGCCTTAGCGGCAAAAAGTCGGTAGGAGAATCCGCTGCGTTGCGATTTTTTGTACGCGTAGAAGTCAGCGAGAAAAGCCCGATACTCTCCATAACGGAGAATATCGGGCGGAAGACGTAGGGAGGTGTCGGAGCTTAGTTCCATCCGCAAGCCCCTTCGTCGAGTTCAATCCCATCGAATATTTCTCGAAGAGCCCAACGCGTCTGCAATCCGGCTTCAGCGGAAAAAATCACGCCTTTCGATGAACCCCAGACGGCAACAAGCGTATCGCGTGTTTCAGAATGTCCGGTAAAGACATCAACGCAGAATCCCTCCTCAGAAATTTTTGTCCACGTTGTTTCTTCCCCACTCACGAAGAACTTTTGAATCTCTTGGCGCGAAGAAGCTGCAAGCTCCGGTATCGTGCGTCCAAAGTCGAGAGCCGAGAGCAGAAGCGGGAAGTTGTTCATACCGCCAGCGCCATAGCTCATGCGAGGAGCGATGAGTTCGGCATTTTTAGAAGGGGTCTCTCGGGCGAAGGCAAAACCACGTGGGATCGGAGCAGAAAAGCCCGAAGCGGTGTCGCCGATCCGCGCGTTGCCGACACGCGAGATGGGGTGGGCAAGAGGGGAGGCGAGAAGCACTCCCCCCAGTCCCAAGATTTTGAAGACAGACGTCATTGCACGTTCGCGCCTTCATCGACGTATTCGATCGTTCCACCGACACTCTCTTCGGTAGAGACTTGATCGGGGCTATCGGGGGATGAGTCTTTGTAAACACTCACACCTTGAGCCGTGAGAATGAGACCTTGAAGGCCGAGATCACGAGTGGAAGCTCCGGGGATACCGAACCAACCGGTTGACGGTGGCAGCTTCGGCGACCTGGCCCACATGATAGATTGAAAGTTTTTTTGAGGACTATCGGCGGAGTTAATACCTGCCGGAGAAATTGTAATCTGGAGCATTGCAACGGCTTCTATATCGCCCGCTTTGTCGAGTTTAGCCGGGCAAGAAACGTCCTCAGTTTGCCAGTAGTATCCTTTCGACCAATCGATGTTGCGAAGATCATAAACGGGAACATCAACAGTCTTTTCGCAGATCGGGGTCGATCTGCCGGAAAAATTATTTCCTTTGCGGTCTAGCGTCATCGCATTAAATTTAACGATAGCTTTGGCCATGCGCACGGGAGTGAGGGGTTGGGGATCGACGGGATCGGGGGGAGCTTCGCTTTTGATGTCGGCGAAGGCGGCTTGATTCATGAGGCTATTGCGAAAATTCTGATAAGCGCGTTGGTGGGCGCTTGGGGCCGCAAAAGTCGACATTGAAGCGAGGCCGAGGGTTAAGAAACTCAGTGTTTTGATCATAAAATCTCCTTGGTGGTGACGGTCTTAAAATCTGAAAAGCGCGCGTTCTGTTGATTTAAAAGTCTCACGCTCGGAGGGAAGCTTCAATGGGGTCAGAATACAAAACGAAGACCGTGAGAATACAAATACCGTGGCATTTTGTTTTTCAAGAGTTTCTGAAGATCCGCCGCATCGATTTCCTAAAATGTTAGGGTGGGGGATTGGAAACTCTTTCGCAAAAGCCCCCCCTGAAGATCGTGATCGCTGGCGCAAGTGGCTTTGTCGGGAGCGCGCTTCTCGCAGAGATTCGGCAGCACCCATCCCTTCAGGCGATTGCGCTAACGCGTGGAGATCGGAGCACCGAAGCGCCTGAACCGAACGTGAATTGGGTTTCCTGCGATCTCTACTCACTTCTGGAGCTCGAGTCCGCTCTGCAGGGAGCCGACATTGCCGTCTATCTCGTGCATTCGATGCTTCCTTCAGCTCGACTGACGCAAGGATCGTTTATCGATTTTGATCTCATGCTCGCCGACAATTTCGCGCGAGCTGCCAAGAAGAACGGCATTCGGCAGATCATTTATCTCAGTGGCATCATTCCACCCGATAGCCTTCTCAGTGCTCATCTCAAAAGCCGTCTCGAGGTGGAGTCGGTGTTGAAAAATTCCGGTATTCCGACGACCTGCCTCCGTGCAGGAATCATCATCGGCCCCGGCGGATCGTCGTTTGAGATCATGCGCCGTCTCGTGGAAAGACTTCCCACCATGCTGTGTCCCTCATGGACTTCGACGGTGTCGTGCCCTGTTTCGGTTTGGGATGTCGTGAAACTTATCGTGGCCTGTATCGATCGGCCAGAAACTTTCGGCAAGATCTTCGATGTCGTCGGTCCCGACGCGCTTTCCTATCGTGAAATGATGATAGTCCTCGCCAAGGTCGAGGGGGTGCATCGGGCTTTCATAAGCGTCCCGTTTGTTTCGCCGACCCTTTCGCGTCTGTGGGTCTGCACGGTGACGGGCGCTCCGAAGAATCTGGTGTACCCACTCGTCGATAGCCTGAAGACGAACATGGTCGCGTACGGTAACGACCCTATCGACTTTGTTCCGTGGCAGCCGATTCCGTTCCGCGAATCTCTCGAGCGCTCCATGCACGCTTCGGAGTCCAGGATTCCCTATGCGTTTTCTTACACGGGCCGTGTGTCACGTTCGAGGAGCGTGCGATCCGTCCAGCGTCTCGTAACGCTCTTTCGCTCGCCGGTAGAAAAAGTCGCGGCCGTCTATTTCACGTGGTTGCCGCAGTTTCTCGGACGCTTCTTTAGGGTCGAGGGCCAACCCGGAGAGTCTCTGCATATCTACATGCGCTTTTTGAAAAAACCGCTGCTGTCATTCCGCTACTCGCAGAGCCGAAGCGTCAGTGGACGGGTGATCTATTACATGGAAGGAGGCCTGCTTGCGAGGGCGTCGAAGAAGGGGCGCCTCGAATTTCGAGATATCTACGGCGGCTTGTACAAGATCGTGGCGATCCACGAATACGAACCGCGTCTCCCCTGGTTTATCTATAAGTTCACCCAGGCACTTGTTCATCTCTTTGTCATGCGCGCCTTTAATCGATATCTTTTGAAGGAGCGTCTCTAGTGTTTTTTATCGATGACGACCTCAAAAAGATTCTTACTCTTTTCCCACCCCGAGCCGTAAGGGTCGTGGACAAGTTTGAGCTGATACGTGCGGCCCCCGGACTTCTACGAAGTCTTCAGGACACGCGCGTCTATGAGGAAGAGCTCGTTCGCTTGAGAACGCGTCTTGAAGTGGCAGGGGTCACAGTCGTAAACACGCCTCCCGAATCCTCCATCTGGAAGCCCGATGCTTCAGCGGGCATGAAGATTCTCCAAATCTATTTTCGTCAAATTCTCGATCCCGATCCGCTCCATTTGGATTTTCGCTCACGGCATTTCTCGCTCGGGTCGGCAAACGCGCTTATTTGGAACCCATCAAAGCTCCGGGCGCGGTGGAGCGAAGCGTTTCGCGCAGGCGTAAAGGATATTTACGACGGATTTTATTTTTCGGATTCCGTGAAGTTTCTTGGAGGTCTCGAGATGCTCGGACTTTTTAAAAATCTTCCTGCCCCGAAAGATCGCGAACACGTCGCCGGAGTTTTCTTCGAGCATTTTGGAGAGGGACGCACGGCGCCGATTCGCTTCTCGATGGAAAAGCTTCGTAATTCTTTTGGAAAAATATTCGATACCCTCACCGAATACGGGATCAAGGTCGATTCACAATTCGTACTGCTTGGAACCACACTCTGCACGATGTACACGACTCTCGAAGCGATTGAGACGCCACTCGACGTGCGCGCGGCCTATCTCAGCGTGCGCGGAAAAATCTAGGCCGCTCTCTCCAGACGATCTGGCGAAGTGAGAGGGACTAAAATCCGGCTTTTTCGCGATAGAACTTCAAGCGATCAAAGAGTCCATCCTGATCGATCGTGAGCGACTTATGGTTCTCGACGACCATGCGGCCTTCGACAAAAACGTCCTTCACCTCGTTGCCTTGCAGCGAATAGATGAGGCTTGCGACTTCGTGGATCGGCTGCAGGTGCGGGCGTCGAAGATCGATCGCGACGAGGTCGGCCGAGAAACCTTCCTTGAGCTGCCCGATGATGTCGTCTTTGCGAAGAGCTTTGGCGCCACCGAGGGTGGCGAGTTGAATGAGTTCTTGAGCCGTGATCGCGGAGTTGTCGGAGAGAGAAAGCTTTTGAAGTTTCGCTCC
>JBDSDI010000075.1:0-3211 GCA_039920645.1 Bdellovibrionota bacterium
ACACACACGCGTGTGGTGGGAGCACTTGACCACTCTGATTCCGATGGCATCGAATGAAGTGTTGCAATCATGCAATCCTCTGTAATTCCAATCCGTTTCATTAAGAGATCTTTACCAGGTCCCGATAAAGATATCGAGACCCTAGAAGAAAGAGGAACTGCCTATGCTGACTTTACCGATTGGAATGCTTCTTTTTGTCGGCGCTTTGCTGATGTCAACGCCCATGGCGTCTTGGCCCACTTATTTAAACGCGCACTCGATGCTCATCGTAGTCGGTGGAACGATCGCGATTCTCGCGTTGTCGACTCCGTTGGCCGCGATGAAACAACTGATGCGCTCGATGCTCGAACTCTGGGAACGCGAAACCGATCTCACCGACTATGCCGAGGACTTTCGTGAGCTATCCGAAGCGCGTCGCATTTCTCGTTCCTCGACCCATCCGCTCATCAGTTATGCCGTTGAGATGTGGGACAACGGCACCGGAGCTGAAGTGTTCACCGTTCTGCTTTCGCAGCGCAAAGAACATCTCGATGCCCAGCGCATCGAAGCCGTGCAGAGTCTCAAAAACTTAGCCAAATATCCTCCGGCCCTCGGGATGACGGGAACGGTCATGGGTCTGGTCCTGTTGTTCACCAACCTCGGTGCCGACGCAAAATCCACACTCGGTCCCGCCTTGGGTCTCGCGATGACCGCAACCTTCTTCGGACTGCTTCTCGCCAACGGCTTGATCATGCCGCTCGCTGACCGCCTCAGCATTCAACATATGAGATGGAAGAACAAAAGCCAGTCCGTATATGAGCTGCTCTTACTCGTAAACCGTCGCGAACCCGCGACCTTGGTTCAAGGAGAGGTAAAAGACCGTGTCGCAGCCGCTTGATAAAAAGCCTCGTACCCTGCCTCGAGTGCAGCGGCGCGAGATCCAACATATCGAAGAAGGCGACAACCAAATTTGGGCGGTCAGCTATGCCGACCTTCTCATGGTGCTTCTGGCTTTCTTCGTTATCTTCTTTTCTTTCGACAACAGCCAAGACCGCAAACATGGTCTGCAAGATTTAGCACAAGGACTGAGATCGGCGGGATTCGAAGGCGCCAAGAATCCCAATTCCAAAACCGGGGCTGAGCAAGGGGCTGCTCAACCCGAAGCGGCGGCTAATCCAGAAGTCCGTCTCATCTCTCAGTATTTGACCGCCATCGACAATCAAAAAGTGCAAGTCGACGGCGAACACATCCAAATCCTTTTACCCGATGACGCCTTTGCGAAGGGTCAGTACCAGCTGAGCCCCGAGCTCAAGACTCGACTCGATCAGATCTACGAAACTCTACGGCCCTTCGAGCGCGACCTCGAAATCGTCGTGATCGGACACGCAGATTCCACTCCGTTCGCAGTGAGGCACAATGAGTATCTCGGCGACAACTTCGACTTGAGTTCGTTGCGTTCCCTGCGAGCCCTGCAATATGTGCTGGGCAAAGGATTCCCTCATGATCAAATTTCAGCTCAAGGCGCCGCCGACGGCGGACGCAAATCAAGAACGTTGTCCCTAAAAGTCTCCTGGAAGGAAACTCGCAAATGAAAAAAATTACTCTCCTCATGCGCACGATCATTTCACTCTCGATTTTTTTGCTCATCGCGGCTTATTCGCACCCCGGCCAAGCCCAAGCGCGGGCGCTCGCGAGCGAAGTCGACCTCGAAAGAACGCTCGAAGACCGGGTCAGGCCCCTCGTCTTGCGCTATGATCCAGACGCACTGGTTCGCGTGAACGTGTCCTTCCGAAAAATCTCCTCGCCGCTCCCCGGTACCGCGCTCGACGTGCACGACTATTCGGGTTCCTCCGACAGCGGCACCGTGCGCGACGGAGAAATCTCCGGGATGGTGGTAACTCTCTTTTCCGCCAAAGAAAATATTCCGGATTGGCTCCAACAAGAAATCTCCTCGCTCGTGCCGGGCGTGAAACCCCGCATCGAACGCAAAGCCCTCAGCCCTGAAGCCCAGCAGTCCATGATTCAAAATCGCCCTTCCGACCCGACTCAGATTCTCGAGTCGGCCATCAGCGCGCTCACCAGCCAAGCCCGCACCTTCTCCCTTTATCTCGTGGCCGGTTTCGGCGGAATACTTTTTCTGGGCATCGGCCTCGGAGCCTTGGTCGCATTTTCTCTGCAGAAACGCCGTTCGACGGAAACTCACAAACTCCTCGAATCCCGTCTGATCCCCGCCCTCAACAACCTGGGCCAGGGAGCCGACGCCGGATCTTCGTCGCGAACCACTGTCGTACAAGCGACACTGAGTGCGCCGGTCGGAGGCTTTCAAGGCCAGGGGGGCGGCTCTTCGGAATCGAGTGGTCCGGCCTCGGCGAGCGTCGCGGGTCTTAGCCTTGAAGCCCTGGAATCGGTGCTAAGCGATTGCTACTGGTGCCACCAGGATACTTATGCTGCCTGGCTCTGGAGCGCAATGACTCCCGATCAACGCAACGCTACCTATTCTTCGAAATTCGTGGACCGCGAATACATCAAATGGATTCAGTCTCTGCCACGCGAGAAAATGGAAGAGCACCTCAACCCTGTCTATCTTCATCCTCTCGCTCTGCACCGCGTCTCCCAAGTGGATATGGCGCGCTGGGTGGAAAAATACCCGATCGGATTCCATGTCCTGAGCCCGATGCGCCAGAAAACTCTGCCCATCAGTCTTAAAACACGACTTGCTTGTGCCGCAGAAACGCCTGACGAAAAAACCAAAACTCCCGCCTTTCCAGAGCGCGACAGCGCGAAACGCATCTTGCCCGTGATTCAACAATTTGGTGAGCTCAGCCCTGAAGACGAAACCACGCTTCTGCACAATCCTCTGCTGGTCAGCGAATCGCTGCGGTCGCACATTCGCAGTCTCGTGTGGCTCGCCCTGAAGCCCCTCGATCATCGTCAGAAAATTCTTAGCGAACATTCGGCCGAAGCCCTGGCAGCGGCATGGTGGGGTTCTGAGGAAGTCCTCGCACGCTTGAATGAAGCCTTGCCGGAAAAAAAGAGACAGATGCTCGAGGGCTACCTCAAGGTCGTAGAAATCAATAAAAAGACGAGTGCTTTCGGACGGCTCGTCGATGCGGGTCTGGATAATCGGCCCTACACTTCAGATGCAGCACTGAAACAGTCGCGAGCCGCTTAAGGAAAGCTACGAAGAATTTTATGAAGACGTCGAGAAAAACCCCCAAGCCCCGCTTCCTCC
>JBDSDI010000076.1:0-7788 GCA_039920645.1 Bdellovibrionota bacterium
CCCCCTTGATGCTCGTGCCGACCAACGCGTGGGCGGGCTGCGCGCAAAGAAGGCCGAGGCCTGCGACGGCGAAAAATTTGATGAAAGCGTTCTTAAAGATATTCATCGTAAAAATCTCCTTATTTGAATGATACCATTGGTCTCCCCCTATTCTGCGAGCTTCCGTTCGGCATTACAAGGCGCGCCTTGTTGATCCCTCGACGGAAGGGGGCGTGGCGGCTATGACCTTCCCATGGCTCTTAAGTGCGGTATCGTCGGTCTCCCTAACGTCGGAAAATCTACCCTCTTCAACGCGCTCTCCGAGAACGCGAAAGCGGAAGCTGCGAACTATCCCTTCTGTACGATCGAACCGAATACGGGCATCGTTCAAGTTCCCGACGAACGTCTCGATAAGATCACCGAATACGTCAAGCCGCAGAAGACCGTTCCGACGCACATCGAGTTCGTCGACATCGCGGGTCTCGTCAAAGGTGCCTCGAAGGGCGAAGGCCTCGGCAACCAATTCCTCTCGCACATCCGCGACTGCAACGCGATCGTTCAAGTCGTTCGTTGTTTCGAGGACGGCGACGTCGTGCACGTCAACGGTAGCGTCGATCCGATCCGTGATCTCGAAGTCATCGAAACCGAACTGATGCTCGCCGATCTTTCCAACGTCGAAAAACGTTTGGAAAAACTCGCAAAGCTCGCACGCTCCGGCGACAAGAAAGCCATCAAGGCCGTCGAAGTCATGGAAGCTTTCAAGAAAGCCCTCGAAGCTGGTAAACCCGCGCGCACGGTCGCGGTCGACGAAGAAGGCCTCGAGGCCACCAAAGAAGTTCAGCTCATCACGTCGCTTCCGATGCTCTACGTTGGCAACATCGACGAAGCGAGCGCCGGCAACGGCGTCGAAATGAAAAACCCCCACTTCAAAAAATTGCACGATTACGCGCAAGCCAACGGCAGTGAGGCGATCGCGATCTCCGCGAAAGTCGAAGCCGAGCTCAGCGAAATTCCGATCGAAGACCGCAAGTCCTTCCTCGAAGATTTGGGTCTTACAGACTCCGGCCTGCAGCGCCTCGTGAAAGGCGCATACAAAATCCTCGGTCTGATCACCTACTTCACCGCCGGTGAACAGGAAGTCCGCGCCTGGACCATCCACCGCGGCTGGAAGGGGCCTCAAGCCGCTGGCGTCATCCATTCCGATTTCGAAAAAGGATTCATTGCGGCCGAAACCTACGGCTACGAGGATCTGTTGAAATTCCAAAACGTCGCCAAGATCAAAGAAGCCGGACTCATGCGCAAGGAAGGCAAAGAGTACGTCGTGCGTGATGGCGACATCATGCTCTTCCGCTTCAACGTCTAAGGGATTTTTGCTTTGGCCGCACGAAGACTTTGTCTTGCCCTGTTGCTGCTCGTTACGATCTCGATCGCGCCGGCGCACGCAAACATTTCGGAAGGTGCGTGGATCTTCCATGGGCCGAATGGCGACGAGACTTTCAAACGCGCTCACAGTCTGCGCGGAACGCCTTACGTGTGTCTGCCGGAGCTTATGCTGCGCTTCTCGCTGAAGCTTCGCTACGATCCGTCGAGTTTTGAAATGCTCCTTGAGAATCCGGCCCGCGGAAACTTCGCGCGTTTCAAAACTTATTCGAGCGACGTGGAATTGCTTTTTGCGAAGGGCGCTCCGGCGACGTACATCAAAAAACGTCGTGGACTGAAGCTCCCCGAAGACCTCTTCACGAGCGTCCACACTTTTCTCTCCCGTCGTCCGGAATTCGTGGGCCCCTCGCTCTGCGTGCCGATCGAGTTCGGCGACCGCGTGCTGCGTCCTTTGCTCACGGGCAAGACCTCGGAAACGCCGCTCTTCGTGAGCGACAAACGCGCACTCGAATCGACGCAGGTGATCCTCGACCCCGGACACGGCGGCAACGACTATGGCGCGAGTGCTGGAGGTCTGCGCGAAAAAGACCTCGTGCTTGCCTTTGCCAACGATCTCAAGAATGCCCTCACTGCGCTCGGCGTACGCTGTCTCATGACGCGCGAGAGCGATGTGTTTGTCACACTCTCGGAGCGCGCGCGCATGACCAACCACAGCGCAGCGAAATTGTTTCTATCGTTACACATGAACGCGAGTCCTCAACCGGAGCTCGCCGGTTTCGAAGTCTACGTCCTCTCGCTCACTAAAGACGACAGCGGGGGCCGTGCGGCCGTGGCCCGCGAGCAGCAGTTCATTCCGAGCGATCTGCCCGAGGGCTTTGAAAAAGCCGCGGCTGATTTACGCGCGAGCGCTAACTTCGAGCGATCGCTGCGTTGGGCGGATATGAGTCGCCAGTACCTCAAAGAGCAATTCAAAGAGTCCTCGTCACGCAGCGTGCGTATGGGACCCTTCTACGTACTCTATGCGGCTCAAATGCCCGCGCTGCTCTTGGAACTGGGATATCTGAGCAATACGGGCGATCGCGAAAAGGTCTTCAACCCCGATACGCGTCGCGTCCTCGCCGAAGGACTCGCGCAGAAAATCGCCGCGTCTTTAAACGCGAAGAAGTAGCGGCTTTTCACTTGTGAGAACTTGCTTAGGGCGCCGGGAGATCCTAAGACTTCTGCATGCGCTCCGAAAACAGAACACCCGACCAGAAACGCGATGTTAAGATTTCCCTGAATTACTACGACTACGCCGAGGGCTCCTGCCTCGTCGAATACGGTCGCACCAAAGTTCTTTGCGTCGCGACAATCGAAGACGGAGTGCCACATCACCTGCGTGGTCAAGGCAAAGGCTGGGTCACCGGCGAATACAACATGCTTCCTCGCGCGAGCCCGGAGCGTATCCGTCGCGAGCGCACCAAAGTCGGCGGCCGTACTACGGAAATCCAACGCCTCATCGGTCGCGCGCTTCGCTCGGTCGTCCGCCGCGAATGGCTCGGCGACCGCTCGATCACGCTGGACTGCGACGTTCTGCAGGCCGACGGCGGCACGCGTACCGCCAGCATCACCGGCGCGTTTATCGCCCTCACCCAAGCGATCCATCATCTGCACAAGCGGGGCAAAATCTCAGATTCATTCCCCTTCCCGCTGAAGAGCTACGTCTCCGCGATCTCCGTCGGCATGGTCAAGGGCAAACCCGTCCTCGACCTCGACTACGTTGAAGACTCGAGCGCCGACACCGACATGAATCTCGTTATGACGAATGACGGACGCATGATTGAGATCCAAGGCACCGCCGAAAAAGAACCCTTCACCGAAGAAGAGTTCCACGCGATGCTCGCCCTCGGTCGCAAGGGCTGCCAAGAGCTTTGCGCGCTGCAAGCCGAGCTTCTCGGTCCTCTCGCCTGGCGGAAGTGAGACCCCGTATTTTTTGCGCTAGCATGATTTCATGCGAAGCCCGCTCGACTTAAAACCCGTTCTCAAAGGCCGCGGATTCATCGCGACCGGCAACGCCGGCAAACTTCGCGAGATGATCCCACTGTGTCGTGAGTATTTCGAGATCGAGGGCGATATCGAAGGACTCGCACCCGAGGGTGCCGTGGAAAGTGCTGATACTTTTGAGGGCAACGCCTTCATCAAGGCGCGCTTCCTGCGCGACGTACTCGCGCGCCGCAATGAACACGCGCCCTTCTGGATCCTCGCCGATGACTCCGGTATTTCCGTGGACGATCTCGACGGACGCCCCGGCGTGATTTCAGCGCGCTACGCGGGCGATCATGTCGCCGATCATCTTCATATGGAGAAACTCGTCCAAGATCTCAAAGCCTCCGGACGCCCCGCTCCGCATCCCGCGCACTACACCTGCGCGCTGGCGCTCATCGAAGTCAACGCGACCGTCGGACCGACGACCGAACGCGCGGGCGAAGGCGAATGCCACGGCGAAATCATTTTCACGCCGCAAGGATCGTCGGGGTTTGGCTACGACCCGGTGTTTTTCGTGCCGGAGTTCGGCAAGACCTTTGCCGAGGTAAGCTACGGGCAAAAGAACAGCATCTCGCACCGGCGTCGCGCGTTCGAACATCTGGCCAAATCGCTACTGACGCTGTTCGTATTCATGGGACTCTTCACCGCGACTCCGGCCGCACGTGCCGACTCGCTCGCGAAAATTCTGAGCAGCTGGCAAAACGACGGCTTCATCCAGATGCCCGTGCTGCCTTCCGAAGTGCTGCCACTCGACGGCGAAGTCATCCCCGAATCCGATCGTGCTCCCGAGGTCGTAGAGCTGCTGAAACTCTACGCTTTGAAACTTCCGAAGATCGACGCTGCCAAGATCCAGTGGAAGAGCATTCCGCTCTCACCCGAACTTCGTCTGGCCGCCGCACGTCCCGCGCGCAGCTTCTTCAATACGCATCTTATCCAGGCCTTCGACGGCAAGAAACTGCTCGCGAGTTTTCGGCCCGTGGATACCACGTCGGGCTGCGAATCCGGCTGTGCACCCATCACCTTTCATTTAAAACTCACGAGTGGTTCGTCCAAAGTCGAACTCTTTGAAGAAGCGGCCTACCCGCTCCTGAAGCGCGGACACGTGCCGCTTGACGATGCCGACCGTGCGCTCCTCTCGAAAAATCTGGTCGCGATCCCGGCGCTCATGAAGCGCATCTCATCGAGCGGTCAGACGACCGATGACGAAGAACAAACCTGGCCGCTTTACTCCAAGACCCTCGTGAACGGTGCGGCCTACACGAGTTACCGCGTTTACGAAGCGGCCATGCAACTTCTGGAAACCCTCGGTAACTCTCCCGCGAAACGTCTGCACGACGTCGAAGCCGCGGACGATGTTTTCGGTCGCGCTTATCGCGTGCGCACGCTCTCCGACGGTGCTCCGCTGTGGAAAGAGCTCGTCGCGCAAGCGGGCTCCGCCAAGACCGCGAGCCTCGTGCAGCAATTCCAAACCGCAGCTCTGGCCGCGATGGTCGCGTGGCGCTTCGAGGAAGATTCGAAGTCGAACGCTAAGAAGCTCGAAGCCGATATCGCGAGCGCGAAGCTCGATCAGGTTCCCGATTTCAAATGTCACGTGCTTCAGACGCTGCTGCTTGATACCACGAGCCGCGCACGCCTGAAGGGAATTTCGAAATCGCAGTTCGCAGCCTGCTCCGGACTGCGCGCCGAGTGGGTCGAGATCCTCTCGAGCCCGAGCCTCGATGCCGCACTCGTCGGCGTCCTTCGCGAACAGAGCACGCATCTTCCAGAATTCGTCCTTTCGCGCCCCGAACTGCTTGCGGAAATCGCCTCAAAAGTTCCTGCGAGTGAGACGGCTCTCCGCAGCGAACTCTTCGCCGTGCTGAAGGCGGAACACCCCCGCTTTGAGATCCCAAAGACCGCGACCGTAGATTCTAAGCGCGTGCACGAGATCGAGAGCGGTTTGCGGGACAAGACGCTCGCAAGTCTTTCGACTCAGCTGGGAAAGTTTCCCTCCGCCACGCTGCAAAAATTCGAGGGCACGAGTGCTTTTCCGGTTAAGGGCAAAGAGGTCTACATCTTCTTTGCGAGCTGGTGCCCGCACTGCAAACTGCTGCTCACCATGCTCAACGCGGAGATTAACGACGCGAAGCTTTGGAAGCGCATCCAGCTCGTCGAAAGTTTATCGAGTTCCAACAGCCTTTTCGAGGCGCAGCTGCTCTGTTCGTCGCTAAAGCTACCGAAAAACGTCTGTGACGAAATGCTTTTGCTTCCGACCGCAGCCGACAACCCTGAGCTCAACAAGGCACTCAATCTCACGAGCGTGCCCCGCATCGTGATTACCGATACCGCAGGACAACTGCGCGATTTCGATTTCCACTTCGAAGAGGGCGCCGCGCGGGATCCGCTGCGCAAACTTCTTTGGATTCTCGACAACCGTTAAACGGTTTTTTCGGGAGCCGCGGGCTTCTTGCGCTCAAAGATATGAATCGCCATATTGTGCACGCTTTCCGCGGCTTCCATGATCGTTTCTGGGAGCGTGGGATGCGCGTGAACCGTACGGGCCACGTCTTCCGAGGTCGCGCCCATTTCGATCGCCATCGCGACTTCTTGAACGAGGTTCGAAACTTCGGGGCCGACCATGCTGGCGCCCAAGAGGCGATCGGTTTTGCGGTCTGCGATGAGTTTCACGAAACCCGTCGCGTCGCCCGTCGTGAGCGCGCGGCCATTCGCTGCAAAAGGACATTTGCCGACGACCGGATCCCAGCCCGCGGCGCGTGCCGACTCTTCGGTGTGTCCGACGCCTGCGATCTCGGGATCGACGAAGATCGCCCACGGCAGCGCGCGGACGTCCATCGTGGTCGCAGGGTTCTTGAATCCCTCAACACAAACCAGGCCTTCCTTAGACGCTTTGTGCGCAAGCATCGCGCCGCCGATCACGTCGCCGATCGCGAAGACTCCGGGAACGCTCGTCTCGAGACGATTGTTGACGAGGATAAAGCCGCGATCGCTCAGTTTCACGCCGATCGCTTCGAGCTTGAGGTTGGCGGTGCGGGGCTTGCGGCCGACGGTGAGCAGCGCCCAGTCGCACTCGATCGTGCCCTTGGTGCCGTCTTTGCGTTCGATCTGAACGAGGGTCTTGCCCTTGCCTTTTGATTCGACCGCCGTGACTTTGGTTTCGAGATGGATCTTCACGCCTTTTTTCACGAGGCGTTTTTGGATGACGTCGACGCATTCGCGGTCAGTGCCCGTGAGCAGGCCGGGTGCAAACTCGACGACTTCCATTTCGGTGCCGAGCTTGATGAGAAAACTCCCGAGCTCCAGACCAATGACGCCGCCGCCGATGACGACGACGCGCTTCGGAGTGTCGCGCACGTCGAGGGCGTCTTTGGATCCGAGGATCGAAGTGCCGTTGATTTTAAGATGGGGGAATTCCGCGCTCGTAGATCCGGTCGCGATGATCACGCGCTCGCCTTCGATGGACTCGTCGGTCGTTGCGGTTTTCTGAGTACCGTCGTAGGAATCGAGCGTAGTCACCACTTTGATTTTTTTGAAGTTGCCCGACACGCCTTCGAACTCGGCGGTGCCTTGGAAGATCGTCACGCCGTTCGCCTTGAGAAGTGTTGCCACGCCGCCCGTGAGTTGTTTCACGATGCCCGCTTTCCAATCGATGAGCTTCGGCAGATCCACGCGGAACTTCTCGAAGATGAGGCCGTACTTTTCGCCTTCATGGATCTTGTCGATGACGTGGCCGGTGCTAATGAGCGCCTTCGACGGAATGCATCCGTAGTTGAGGCACTCGCCGCCCATCTTGTGACCTTCGATGATCGCGGTCTTGAAACCCATTTGCGCCGCGCGAATCGCCGCCACATATCCACCGGGACCCGCACCAATCACCACCACGTCGAATTGCTTTTTTTCCATGTCTTTTCGTGTCTTAGACCAGGTTGAGGGTGCTTGCATCTCCGCGTTTGCACTGCATATTTTTCGAGCGGAGTGCCCAAGAGTTCTTCAGGTACCTAAAGACTAAGTACATGTAATTACAGGGTGGCCTGCCCCGTGCAATTCAAAGAATCGACTTCGACTTTTCGTATCCGGGGGGATTCAGAATGGCTCAGAAACTTCGCATCAAAAACGGTCTTCATCTTTGCGCCCTCAGCGCACTTTGTCTCGTCACGCTCCATCGAGCGTCGGCCACTTCGCCGATGCGCCCGAATGACCAGGAGGTCGAAAAAGAAATCGATATCGTCGGTCGTTCCGCCAGCATCGTGAAAGACTTCAGCCTCCCCGGTTACGATGGCGGAGATTCCACTCCCGAGCCGAGCTGTATTTCCAAGAAGGACGGCATCACGCGCCCGTCCCTCAATAACGACGCTTTTAATCGTTGCGAAAAACGCCACGAACAATGCTCGATCACGGGTATTCGCG
>JBDSDI010000077.1:0-3568 GCA_039920645.1 Bdellovibrionota bacterium
AGCGAATACCAGATCGATCCCAAGAATAGCTGGCTCCTCGCCGCTGCCGAAAAGAACCTTCCGATGTTCGTCCCCGGCTGGGAAGATGCCACTCTCGGCAACATGTACGCCGGTCACGTCATCACCGGCGACATCAAGAATGTGCACACCGTCCGCTCTGGAATCGAATACATGATGAAACTTGCCGAATGGTACACCGAGATCTCCATGAAGCGCTCCATCGGCTTCTTCCAGATCGGCGGCGGTATCGCAGGCGATTTCCCCATCTGCGTCGTTCCCATGCTTCATCAAGATCTTCAGCGCGACAGCGTCCCCCTCTGGGGCTACTTCTGCCAAATCAGCGATTCGACCACGAGCTACGGCTCCTATTCGGGCGCGGTTCCCAATGAGAAAATTACCTGGGGAAAACTCGGCGTGAAGACTCCCAAGTACGTCATCGAATCGGATGCGACGATCGTCGCCCCCCTGATCTTTGCGTATGTGATGGGACTGTGAGAAACTGAAGCCCTTAGATGGGTCTCTCACTTCGAAAGATTTTCACCGGCCTCGTTCTCGTCGTTTTCACGGCGTGTTCCACGGGCGGGACTCAGGTTGTAGAGAACGACGAGCATCCTTTTCCCGAGGCGATGTTCGCGACGCTTTCCAGTCTCGCCTATCCCTCACGCAGCCCCGCATTCATGCAGGCCCTCACCGTCTACCGCGTCAAAGTCAAACGCTTCGGGCGCCCCTTGCCGGTCTGGTTCTGGAAGCGGCCCGCGGCGAAGCTGACTTTCGTGCTTCTTTCTGGATACGGCGGCAGCTCTGACTCGAACGTCCTTCAGGCCATCGCTGAGCAGCTTTGGGAACTTGGATTTTCGGTCTTGAGTCTCCCGTCCTCAACCCACCCCGATTTTTCTCAAGCCGCCTCGGCAACGCGCCTTCCGGGACACCTTCCGCGCGACCTGAATGAACTCGGGGGGGCTTTAGACGACGTGAAGGCGATACTTAGTGCGGAAAAAGAACCTCAACTGCGGGAGAGTCGCTGGGCGCTAGCGGGCATTTCTTACGGCGCGTTGCAGACACTTCAGGAAGCACTTTCCGATAGTCCGCATTCGCATCTCAACTTCGAAGCGTTCGTAGCTTTCAATCCTCCGACCCGCCTCTCTTATGCCATGGCCCGACTCGATCAAAGTTTCAATCAAGGCGCCCCGCTCTACCTTCAACCCAGCGGCGCACTCGTAACCTCGATGCAGTCCAAGATCGAGGCCGCTCAGAACCGTAGGCTGTACTGGTCGGAGACCCTCGCGGCTTTCTCGCAAGATGAACTGGAATTCTTACTCGCCTGGGACTTCCGCAAATCTCTTCTCAAAGCGATCTCTTGGAAATCCACCGATCCACGCAGCCTGAGTTTCGAGACCTATCTCCGCCAACAGCTCCTCCCTTCGATCAACCCTCCCCTTTCTTTCGAGCAGTGGGCCGCGTTGCAGGATTTGCGCAATCCCAACAATCCCGTCGAGTCGAAGACCTATCCGCATTCCGTCTTGGTCTTTCACAGCCTCAACGATCCGCTGTGCACGCCGGGTGACATCATGTGGCTAAAAGAGCGTCTCGGAGATCAAATGCAGCTCTACCGACAGGGGGGCCATCTCGGTTACGTCTGGAGCGAAAGATTCGGCTCGGATCTTCGAGCAAGCCTTGTGCCCCTCGCGAACATGGCAGTACACTAAGCAGGGGAGATTTCGAAACGTGGGAATTATCAATGCACTCGGAATTTTGTTCGCCATGGGCGTCGTCTTCTTCGCCTTCACTTATCACAACCCGAACCCTGGAATGCTCGTCGACCCCCACGGTATGATCATCGTTATCGGCGGTACCTTCGCCTGTATCAGTGTCGCTTACCGTCTCGACCGTGCCGGAAAAATGGTCCTGATTTTTATCAAAGGATTCTTCAACACCCGCACCCCGAAGCGCGCCGACATCATCCGCGAGCTTATGGGATTCGCGGAAGCCTACCGCACCAACTCCGCCGACCTCAAACAACGCGTGGATGCTGCATCGGATCCTTTCATGAAAGAAGCGCTTCAAGCACTCATGGACAAAGTCGTCGACGAAAAGCAGCTCTTACGTATCCTCTATTCGCGCGTGAATACGATCTACGAACTTTACATCGACGAATCGAAAATGTTCGCCGCCTGTGGGAAGTACCCCCCCGCAATGGGACTGATGGGCGCGGTTCTTGGTATGATCATGCTGCTGGCTTCGCTCGGTCAGCCGGGAGCGGAGTCGCGCATCGGTCCCTCCATGGCCGTCGCACTCGTAGCGACTCTTTACGGGATCGTTTTCGCCAATCTATTTGTGATTCCTATCGGCGAGAATCTCACCGAGAGCGCCAAGGTCATCAAACAGAAGAACATCATCATCGTGGAGGGCATTCGCCACATCGCTCAGAAAGTGAACCCTCTCGTTCTCGCCGAAGAGCTGAACTCGTTCTTGCTTCCGGGTGAACGCGTCGACTGGAAGAAAGACCGCGCGTAAGCGCGCGAGCTGAACGATGGACTTTTTCAGCGAGACCGGAAAGGACCCCCCCCAGGAACTCTTGGAGTCGGGTCACGGTCACGATGACGCGCACGGCGGAGGCGCCCATATTGGAGGAAACGACCATCATGAAGGCGGTCACGGCGAGCCTTGGCTCGTTTCCTATGCCGACTTGATGACATTACTCTTCGGCTTCTTCGTTCTCATGTACGTCTTCGCATCCGCAACGGAAAAACAAAAAGAAGCCATCAAAAAATCGGTGTCGGAATACGCCGGCGGCGAATACACCACCGAGTTCCGAGAAGTGGCCGCTTCGCTCACGGAGAAGATCAAGGAAGTCGACGTCGACGGAGAAGTTTCCGTCTTCGATTCGCTCGATGGCGTGCGCATCGTTTCGCGTGGAACGCTCTTCTTTGATTCGGGTTCCGTCGTCCTGAAACCCAAGGCTGCCTCCCTCATCAACGACATCGCCAAAATCCTTATCCAAAAAGCCGGAGCGTTCGTGATCATCGTCGAAGGGCATACCGACGACAGCCCCATCAGCACACAGTTCATTCCCTCGAACTGGGAATTATCGGCGCTACGTGCCGGAACCGTGGTCCGCATTTTTGAGCAAGTGGGATTGCAGCGGCAGAAACTGCGCGCGATGGGACTCGCCGATACCGTGCCGGTACTTCCGAACCGCGATCCCAAAGGACGCCCCGTTCCCGCTAACCAAGCCGAAAACCGACGCATCGTGATCCATATCAAACGCGTTGAAAAAGGAACTTAGGGAAAACTACGTTCCTAGAACGTGACTCCGACGTAGAACTTCATCGCGAGACCTGTAACGGCGAGCGAAGTGAAACCCATCACGTACGAGACGCTCGCGCCGGTATTGAGCGCCACGCCGTCGAAGAGCGCGTAGTTGAGACCGATTGTCCCGCCACTGTCGAAAGCGGTCGAGGCGACGACGAGGGAACCGATCTTGCTGAGAACCATGTTGCTCACGCCGAGATCCCAGCCCACGTAGTAGTTGAGTCCGGGATTTTTCTTAACCGTGTATCCGCCTTCA
>JBDSDI010000078.1:0-4304 GCA_039920645.1 Bdellovibrionota bacterium
GCGCGTGGGGTCGCAAGCTCCGTTCGCAGCACATCGACTACGCCAAAGCCGCCCTCGAGCTCGAAGACGGCGGAACGGTCCACTTCTTTGCGTCGCGCCTGGCCGCCGATCCGTCGCGTCGCTGGGAACTCACGGGGCCCTCGTGGCATGCGTCCATCGATTTCATGCGCCGCCATTTTACCGCCTTCGAGAAACATGAGAAGAAGGGGCAGATCTGGTTCGAGCCCACCGAGCGCACTTGGGACGCGGGTGATCCGCTCGGTCTCGAAATCGAAGCCTTCGTTCAATGCATTCGTGGAACTTTCGAGAGCATCGTCGGTATTGGCGCCAAAGATCCCGTCTTCTCCTTCTGGGATCCCAAGAAAATCATTCCGACGCCCCAAAGCGTCTTGAAGACTCACGAGATCATCGATGAGATCCTGTCCAACATTAAGGTGCTCGGATCTTGAAGAAGCGGATTCTTGTATCGGCCGGCGATCCTTCGGGCGATCTCCTGCTTTCGAAAGTCATCGAAGAACTTCTCGTCAAGGCCAAGCAGAATGGTCTCGAACTCGAGTTCGTTGGTCTCGCCGGAGATCGCTGTGAAGCGGCCGGCGTCAAGCTGCTCGCACGTAGCGAAGACGTCGCGGTCGTAGGTATTGCGGAAGTCCTCGGAAAGTTGCGCACGATCTTCGGAGTTCTCAGTCGGCTTAGCGCCGAACTCGAGTCTTGCGACAGCGTCATTTGTGTCGATTTTCCGGATTTCAATTTTAAACTTGCCGAAGCTGCGGCCAAGAAGAACAAACCCGTCGACTATCTCGTCGCACCGCAGATGTGGGCATGGCGCGGAAACCGCATCGATCGTTTCAAGCGGCTCGTACGACGCGCGTATCCCGTGCTGCCTTTCGAGGAAAGCTTTCTGCGACAGTCGGGGGTCGATGCTCGCTATTTGGGACATCCTCTGCGCGACGTCCTACCTCCTCGCAACCGTCGCGCCGCACGGGAAGAGCTCGGTATCAAAGAAGAAGATTTCTTATTCGCGATCCTGCCCGGTTCGCGCAGGTCCGAAATCAAGCGACATCTTTCGATACTCGTCAGGGCGTGGGCGATCTTTCAGAAAGAAGCCGAGCACCGTCATCTTCCGCAGCGTTTCCGGGCACAGATTCCTCTCGCGAAAGGTTTTGACCTCGATTCGCTTCGCGCGATGCTCAGTGGTCGGGACCTCCAACTCTTCGAATCTTTTCTCGCATCGCAAGAATGGCGCATCAACCGCGATTCATGGCTCACCATGCAGGCTGCAGATTTCGGTTGGGTAGCATCCGGAACCGCTACTCTCGAAGCCGCGTACTACCAGCTGCCGCATCTGCTTTTCTATCGTCTTAGCTGGATTTCCGCCCGGATGATCGATACCGTGACGCCGTACTTCTCCAACGAGGGCGGCATGGCCGGACTTCCGAATATCCTCCTCGAAAAACGTGTCATTCCCGAGCTTCTGCAGAACGATCTGACGCCCGATCGCCTTTCGCTCGAATCGCACGAGTTGCTCGGAAACGCGATCCGCATGACGTCGATGAAACGTAACCTGCGCTGGATTCCGAAGAAACTCGGCGAGGCTCACGTAAGCTCCCGACTGGCTGAAGACTTGTGGACACTATGGGGTTTCTAGGAAAGCTCTACGCCTTTGCGACTTCGCTCGACCGGGCGACGACCCGCACGCAGCGGTTGCCGCGCGCCGTGGTCTCGGTCGGGAATATCAGCGTCGGGGGACGCGCCAAAACGCCGATGACTCTCGAAGTTTGCCGTCGCCTAAAAATTCTCGGTCGGTGGCCCGTCGTGCTCACACGCGGATACGGACGTAGCGAAGGCGCTCCCGCATGGCTTCGCCCGGTGGGCGAAGAAAAGCTCGAGCTTTGGAATCCGCTCACGAATTCCGAAGTCCGACTTCCTGCGAATGCGGAACTTGCGGCATACTGTGGCGACGAGGCCCTCGAAGTTGCGTTCCAAGAAGGCGTCGACGTCCTCGTCGGTCCCGATCGCTACCGGAATGCGCGCGCTTTCCTCAAGACTCAGGAACGCGAAGCGCCCGAATCCGCTACGAAGATCGTCTTCGTGTTGGACGACGGATTTCAACACTGGCACCTCGCACGCGATCTCGACATCGTCATGATCCGCGGCGAAGATCTCCACGACACGCTCTTACCTCAAGGGCGCCTGCGCGAAATGCCGCAGGCGCTGCAGCGGGCGGGACTTATTTTCGAAATCGGCCGCGACGTTTTCAAACGCAGTCGCATCTCCGAAACGTTGCTCGTGGGCGAGGGCGTGCCCGACGCGCTACTCGTCGTGACGACGCGTGCGCCCGATCCCGATTTTGGCGATGAGCTCGCGCGCGTGCTGAGCCCTCATCCCTTCACCGTAACGGCACTCACCGATCACGCTCCCCATGTCGAAGTTCAGCGCGCGATGAAGGATTTCAAGGGCAGGGTGCTCTTAGGCTGGAAAGAGTTCGCCAAGTTCCTCGGCCCGGCTTCTCTTAGCAACCGAAAAACGGCGCTCAGCTCGATCTCGAATTCCGCTCTCGAAATTCTTGGACTCGAACTCGAGTTTACCGACGGCGGAAGGCGTCTCGATGAAGCCTTGAGGAAACTTCCGCTGTGAGTTGGCCCGCGCGCCTCCTCTCCCGCATTCTCTATCTCGCGCTGCAGGCGCTGGCCTCTTTTATTTACTTCGTGCCCTTCGCTATAAAAAAACTCGTTGCGACTGCGTTGGCGTGGCTCTGGTTCAACGTCATTCTCTTCCGCCGAAAAATTATGCTACTTAACATCACTCTCGTCTTTCCCAGACGGAATGAGGAATCCAACGCGGCCTTTAAACGTCGTTGCGAAGCACTCGTTCAAAAAAACATGCGTCATACCCTTCTCATGTTCTCCGAGATCATCGAGCGTTTTGCCTGGACGGACGCGACCGTAGCGAAGCGCGTGGACTGGCACGGGTACTCGCATATGGCGCCGCTTCTCGAGAAGCGCAAAGGTTTCTTCTTCCTCTCGTCGCATCTGGGCAACTGGGAGCTCATGACCCGCGCGGGCTGCGCGATCGGTGTTCCTTTGACGGTCGTAACGCGTTTTCTGCGTAACCCCGTCTTCGATGAAATTTGGATCCGAAGCCGGCGCCGCTTCGGTCTGGAGCTGCTCTCCGAAACCGGCTCCGGCTTAGCGGCGATTCGCACGATTCAAAAAGGACGGGCTTTGGGGTGGATCGCGGATCAGCACACGGGAGCACCTCATGGCATGAAAGCCCGTTTTCTCGGTCTCGAAGCCTGGTGCCCCAAGGGCCTTGCGCTCATGTCGGATCGTCTCAAAGCTCCGATTATTCCCGTTTTTATCCTTCGCGATCCGGAGACGGGGCGCTTCCATGTCCATGTCGAAGCCGCACTTCGTTTCCCCGCCCTGGACGAAAACTCGCCACGCGCTGCGGCGCTGCGCAGTGGGTCGGGCGCTTTGAATGAGGAGGGGATAAAGTATCATATTGAGGTATGCAACCGCGTCCAGGAGAAGTGGATTCGGAATTACCCCGAGCAATATTTATGGATGCACAAACGCTTCAAAAACCTCATCGACTACAACGTCGAATCGCTTCCCTGGGAATCCTGACGCTCGTCGGTCTGACCGGATGCGCGCGCGCCCTTAGAATGGACACGGATCTCAGCGTTGCTCCTAAAGAATACGAGCAGAAGATCGTAGCTGTCGACATCACGGTGCTCGATAACAAAGTTCCTCACCCGGCGAGTGCTCCCGTCAGTGCCGCTTCGGCAAAGAAAATTTCCAAGAAAAAGAAGACTTTGAAAATCGTGGCATCGGCTTCGTCCGCGAGCGTTCCAGTCGTGCGCCCTCAGGTTGTGCGCGCTTGGCCGGTCGGTATCGGCGAGCAGTCGAAATACAGTTTACGCTGGGGCGTGATCGAAGGCGGCGTGGCGACGATTCGAGTGAATCCTCCCCAAGACATCGAAGGCGTTCCCGCTCTTCACTATTCGGGCATCGTGAAGAGCTCGAAGATGATGGACTTTTTCTACAAGATCGATAACACCATCGATACTTGGGTGCGCCTCTCCGATTTGGCACCGCTGCGCCAAGAGATTAAACAAAATGAAAGCGCGCGCTTCGGGCGTCGCGTGATGATGATTAATCCCGAGAAGAACGAAGTAAAATTCTACGAGATTCTTACCAAGACCACGGGCGGAACCAATGAAGATAAACGCACGGACATAATGCTCAACGGCTCGCAGGATCTTTTCGGGGCCTTGTACTTCTACCGTTTCGTACAGAATATCG
>JBDSDI010000079.1:0-4456 GCA_039920645.1 Bdellovibrionota bacterium
GCATTCGGGGCTGAGATCAGCAAATTCCAAGACGAGCGTCTCGGAACAAGCGACGTCGATACAGATTTTTCCAGTTGGGGGTTACGCTAAGCGTTATGTGCTGCGCTTTTGGCCCTTTAGAGGGCACTTCCTCCGGAAAGAAAACTTTGAAAACTCTCTGTCAAAATAAGATCGTATCTGCGAGGTGCGGGTTTACCTAATATAACCTTGTGAAAGTTTTATCGCCTTCGAGAATCATGGTTTGGGGATATCTCTGCGCTTTAGCCGCTTGCATTCAGCTCAGGACTCCCCTGACTGAAACGACGACTCCGATGCCTTCGCCAACGCCCTCGGTGGACGTCAGCGTTTGCAGCACACAAATCGTCGATGCGGGTCAAAAAGGTTCCGTTGCGGCTGTGGCGCGGGGTCTCTATTCCGATACGAAGATCGATCCCGTTTCCTCAAACTCCGCAACGGCTTTCGTCGATCAAAGTGCTTTGAGTTTGAAACTTGTTTACTGGAACGGGACGCGTTTCGTTCGTGAAATCGTTTCCGGCGATGGCAACGGCGCTTTCGTACGTCTGGTCTTCCGTAGCGACGGAACTCCAGTTGTTCTCTGGACCTTAGGCATCTCCGTGAAAGCCGCCGTTCGTAGCGCTCCGCTCGGAACTCCGGGATATTGGGTAGCAGGCGTCATCGATACCGGCACGGCACCTCGCGCCCTGGAAGTTTCGATCAACCCCCTCAATCAAATTTCGGCGGTCTTTCTCACCGACGCGGCGGCTACGGGCCGTGCGAAGTATCTTTACTGCGACGCCCCCTGCGCGAGTCCTTCGAACTTTCAGGCGATGGCGCCTAACCCTTACATTGAGAACACGAACATCAACGTCAGTGAGACTGCGACGGGCGTAGCGTGGTGCAAATCGAGCGCTTCGACGTATTTTCCGGCAGCCGTCTACTCGGTCGCGGGCAGTGTTCGCTATGCTGTCTGCCGCCAAAGTACGCTGGCCAACTGCAGCCTCAATACGAATTGGACGGCGGCGAATGTCGTGGCGACCAACAACCTTTCTTCGAAACTTTGGATCGACTCCACGGTGACCGGCGACGTGCCCGTGGTGGTGACACTCGGAGCGGCGGGCATCGTCCCTTATCGTATGGGAACTACGACGTGTACCTTGGCGCCTGGAGCCTTCACAGCCGGCGCGGCGATCGGGACCTCAACCTCGGGCAACCAGTGGATGAGTCTTATGAAAGACGGTCTCGGCAAATTCCACCTCGTCGCCAACGAAGGAACGACGGGCGTGAAATACTACAACAGCACCACGACCGATGCGGTTGCGGCCTGGAACCCTGGCGCGGCAGTGGAGACCACGGCCCTCGCAGCCGCGCATGGGGGCGGAGGCGATATCAACATCGCCAAATCCTCGCTCTTCATGTCGTATCCCACGAACGTCGCACCCTTCGATCTCAAGCTCGCACGCGTGAACGACTACTCCATGCTGCCTTCGGCGACGACCTACTCGCGCTTCGTTCCCGATCTCAGCGGAAACGTCCAGCTCGGCACCGCGGGTCAGCAGCTCAAGAACATTGCGGCCGCTTCTACGAGTCAGAAAATTCCCGCGCTCGCTTACGTCGATTACTCGATCGGTGCGGTGGCCGGAGCGAAACTCAAATTCGCCCTGAGAAGCGGCGCTCATAGCGATTCCTCCTGGGCCTCGGTTTTCATTCCCGGAACCATCAATCCCATGTTTCCTTCTCTCATCTTCGACGCTTTCGATAGTCCTTGGATCTCTTACTACGACAGCGGCACGACTCGATTCTATCTGACGACGAACTCGAAGACCGACGGCAGCGGAAACTGGTCGACCTACGAATTTCCCGCGACGCCAGCGGGCGTTCCGATCGCGCTTCCGGCCGCGAACAACACCGCGCTCGCCTTACGCAGCGTCGGCGACGTGAGCAATCCGGTTATGATCGTCGTCGATACGAACGCGACGTCGAAGGGAGTGAAGGCATCTCTCTTCAACGCGACGACGCAGACCTGGTCGACGGTTGCCGTTGTCGATCCGCTCGTAGGGGGGGCGCTCGGTGCCGCTCATTTGACCGCGTCGCAAGATAACTCCGGAAACGTGGTCGTGGCCTTCCAGGATCTCAGTCTCACGCGTGTGAAATACGCGTCGTCGGCAAACGGCACGACCTGGTCCTCGCCGATATCCGTCTCGGGTATCGGTCAGGGCGTTGGCGCCGTGATCGCGGTAAATCCTGTGGATGGGAAACCTTCGATCAGCTATTACGACCAGCCTAATAACGCCGTCTACTACGCGAACTGCACGACCACGATTCCAACCTGCTTGAGCGCGAATTGGGCTACGCAGAAGATCGAAAGCGCGGCAGGTATTAGCACGCTTACGGCGGCCACGGGCCAGCTGCTTACGACCTCGCTCGCATTTTCGCCACAGGGTGCGCCTTGGGTCTTCTATCCGCGCGGCCAAGGTAACGACGGAAATCTCATAAGAGCGACGAACACGTCCGGATCGTGGGTCGCAACGATTCATGCGTCGGGAACCTACGGCAATCTTCCCGGTAGCGCTCCGCTGAACTTTGGAGTCGCGGGTTGGAACGTCGTGACCTCGATGAACGCGGGCTCGGGTCCGGTCTCGTCGTTTATCGGTTCCGGCAACACGCTTTACTCGACGAGCTGCGGAGACTGAAACGAGCTCAAGGGTGGCGGATAAAGTCCGCGATTTCGCGACAGAGCACGGTGTTGTGTCGGCGCATGTGCGGTTCGACGGGCTCGTTTACGTAGTACTCGACCGCTTCGGAGAGAGTACAGAATTCGCCCTGCATATGCTGAGATTTCATGAATTCGAAAACGTCGACCGCAAACGCGAGGATGCGCACCAGGGGAGCTAGCATTTCCGAGCGCAAATGCCGCGGGAAACCCTTTCCGTTGAAGAGTTCGTGGTGACCTAAAATGAGCTGATTGACGATATCCGGGAGATTTCGAAATCGTTTCTGGACAAGTTCGGAAGAGCGACGAGGATGCCCTTCGATTTTATTTTTTTGTTCTTCGCTGAGCGCATCGGGCTGGAGGAAATAGGTCTTCCACGCTTGGTCTCCGAAGTCCGACATCGAAATGTCCATGAAGAGACAGGCGTAAGAAAGGTCTTTAAAGACGCTTCGCGAGCTTTGTCCGCGCGCGATCGCAAAGAGGGTGGCGATGGCCGTGATGGCGGACGAATCGTCCATCATAGTGAGGTACTGAGGAATCTGTTTGAGGTAGCTACGCAGATTCTCCACCTCGGGCGCAATGACCCTCACGAGTTGATCGGTTAGTTCATTGATAGGAGAATCTTCAAGATTGATCTGTGCGATGCTGGGAGCGACGAGTTCGCTAATGATGTGTTTCAATTCAATGGCGATAGGTTTCTTGAGAAAATCGGCCGATTCTTTTCCGAAGTGAGTCAGCATCCCGATTTCTTTTTCGGAGATGTCACCGAGGATGCGTCGGGAGGATTCTTCTTCGGGAGATCCTCGAAAAGTGCGTTCATGTGCAAAGTCTTTTTCTTGAGTGACGGCCTCGCTCCCGTGCGACGAATGTTCAAGAGTCGCGGATGCCTTTTTTTGTTCCGAGCTCAGATCGACGGCGTGGACAAAAAAGTTATGACTGACATGCTTGGCCAACGTCTGAAGATGCCGCGCCGTAAGGGACTCACCGGAACAAATGTAGCGAATGAAGCGATCGTTATGAGGCAATTCAACCCAGAGATCGGCGAGGACTTGACCGTTGGCGTCGAGCGGGACGGTTTCGCTGGAAAACAGGATCAACTGGTCGCGTTTGTGTGCAGGTACGGACATCACTCTACGGATCGGCACCTGTTAAACATCCTTTAACTGCAAAATCGCAACAATATGGAAATAACGCAAAGGCATATTTTCAAGGAAGGACCTCGACCTTTTTCTCGGCTCGTGAGAAATTTTAGAGGTGAAGTCTATGAATTTTTGCATCAGTTTTTGCTGTTTCTTCATTTTAGCGTCCTGCGCTACTTCCGGACTCAGTTCGCAAAGTCTACGTTTTAAAGACGCCGTTACCGTAACGACGGGGGGAGGGCGCGAGTCGAGCTATAAAGCTGACGAATCGATTCCGATGCCTTCTGAGCCCGTACAGGTTGAAGCCCCCGGTCATGTGAGCGTTTTAGTGGTACCCCTAAAGAGCGCTTCGGGGGTCACCGAGATCCAAATGAGACGCTTGGAAACCTGGTCCGGCTCAGAGATGGGTCGCGAATTGAATCAGCGTCTCAACAAAGTTACGGGTCGCGTGGTCGAGATCCAGCGCGCTTTGGCGAAACGCTCGGGACGCGATGCTCTACGCATGATCGAAGAGCTCGAAAGCAGCTACCCTGAACTGACGTATTTGAACTTTCTCAAGGCCAGTTCCTACGTCTTAAACGGAGAACGTGACAAGGCGCGAGCTGCG
>JBDSDI010000080.1:0-4497 GCA_039920645.1 Bdellovibrionota bacterium
GACGGGGTTTTAGAGAGAGAGGAAACATGGACGTGAACGACTCCAATCGTCAATGGGCACCTGAGCTGCTGAAAGCTCTGGACCTGGCGAAACTCGGAAAGACGGATGAAGCGCGCAAAGTGCTCGACGCTTTCGTTAAATCTGGAACAGGTTCGAACGCCGATCTTCTCAAAGCCTACGGTCATCTCATTCGCCTTGCCGGCGAATCTTTCAATCTCGACCAAGTCCCGACTTACATTGAAGCCATCAAAAATGTTCCCGTGCAAAACGACGTAGAAAAATCCTGTTTCGCGGAATGCCTCTACTCCATCGGAGTGGGCTGGAGTTACCTCGGTGATCGCGACAAGGCTCGCAAGAACCTCGATGAATCGCTCACGCTCACCGAACAAACCGGCGATCAGAAACTCAGCTACCGCATCCGCCTCGGCATCCTCGAACTTCTTCGCCAAGAAGGAAAGTACCAAGAAGTCCTCTCCGGTCTCGACGAACTCGAGAAGACCACCGCGAACAGCAGCAACAATCTGCCTGGCGCCTGCGCAATCCTGCGCGGAGATTCGCTCCGCAAACTCGGCCAATACCGAGAAGCTCTGCTCGCTTACGAAAAAGCCAAAGAGCATTTCGTCGCCAACAAGAACAGCCCCTTCTACCACTACACGCTCTGGGCACTCGGCACCTGCTACGCTGCCCTCGAAGACAAAGAGAAAGCGGTCATCTACCTGGAACTCGCGAGCCACAACTCGCAAAGCATCGAGTTCTGGCGCATCAACATCCGCGCGAACCTGACGCTCGCCGAACTGCACACGATCACCGGTGACTACACGGCCGCGGAAGACTGCTACCGCCGCGTGGCCGAGCATTCTGGCACCGATGAAAACTCTTACTATGGGAAGCGCTACTTGCGAGGCCTCGCCCTCCTGCACACGCGCATGGGCCAGTACGAAAAAGCCGATGAGATCATCGACAAGCTCGTCGTCTCCGCCGTTCGCGATCAAAAACAAGGCGACATTATGCGCATCCGCCTCCTGAAGGCTGAAGTCCTCCTTCGAAGTGGCGAAGCGGCTCAGCAAGAAGAAGCGCGAGCGATGCTCCAAGAAGCCCTCGCTTTCTACACCGAGCGCAACATCCTTCGCCATAAGGCTTCTTGTCTCGAGTTGCTCGCGCGCCTTGATTCTACAAGCGGCTATCCCCAAGACTCCCTCAAGAAGGTCAACGAAACGCTCAAAGTCGCCGCCGAGAGCTCTTTCGACCGCCTCTATCTGCGGGCCGCGCTCGCGAAGATGATTCTCGAGCGCAAACTCGGAACCGCAACCTCTGTCGAAGACCGCAGCGGTATCCTGTCCCTGATCAACAAGCTCAACGCGCGCGCCGAGCGCGTGATCCTGGCGCGTTTCGATTACGAAACCTACGACGAATGGAGCGCGGAACTCCGTCAGCTCGACACGCACGCTCAGCGTTTCGTGAACGAGTTCTTCGACGATTTCCACTTCGTACCCAAGCAAAGCGTCGATCTCGAGATCGACCGCAACTCGAACTACGTTCGTGAAAAGCACCTGGGAGAGATCCCCTTCCACAACAAGTTTACGCTCATGAAGATCCTTCTGCTCCTCGCGGAAACGCCCGGAAAAGAATTCTCGAAAGAAGTGTTGGCCAAAGAAGTGTGGGGACAGGATTACAATCCCCTCCGCCACGACAACAACATCTACATCAACATCAACCGGCTCCGGAAACTTCTGGAGCCCAATCCGCGCGAGAGCCGCTACGTCATGAACGGATCGAAGGGCTACTACTTCAATCCCTCCATGAAAGTGAATATCTCGTCGCGTATTTCGGACGTCGCACCCCGCAGTCAGGGAATCGCGACGGTCAAGGAACTTTGAGATCGCTCTCGGCTGAGGGGCTGAAGACGAATGAAAACCTTTGAAGGGGGTTTGGTCATGATGAGTAAAATTTTGAAACGTATTGTTTGGAGTTTGGGTGTCTGTGGAATCGTCGGGCTTGGCTTGAGTGCAAGCTCGAGCTCCGCCAAAGGCTCGTCGGGTCTGTTTCCCTCGTCGTCCTGTCCCGTCGACCGCGCGATGGAAAACTCCCGCGACTATTTCGAGAGCCAGTATTCGCTGATTCGCATCCAAGGGATCTTCCCCTGGCCCGATCTCGACGGCAGCTTCGATATTAACGGAATCTGGATGAGCTCCACCCGCGGCACCTATGCCGTTGTCAGTCAGATCGAGCACGCCGACTCGCCCCGCTACGGAGCCCTTTCCGTAAAGTTCTTCGCAGCCTGTTCGCACGAACTTCTTGCCGAAGGGACCCGCATCTTGACCCGTCGTGACTGGAACGACCCCGAAATATCAGTTTCCCTTAAAAATTATAAACTTAAGGGTTCCCACCTGCGCGCCTATATTCGTGTCGTCAAAAACATTGAGGACGCGGACGGCTCCACTTTGGAAATCCAGATTCGCGAAGCCCGCTTTGGAACCCGCGACCGCTTCTCGATGGAAAAATTTGAGTAGTTTGAAGAGTCTTAAAAAGCTACCGCGTGGGCTCAAGCTAATCCTTGACCCTTTCGCGGAGCTTAGCTAAGACCTTCCGCTCTAGAGGGAAATGACGTATGGCTCGTGGTGATAACCGTAAAACAAAGAAAATGCGCCAAAGAATCGCGCAGGCAAAGAAGAAAGAACAGATCAAACGCGCAAAAGCGGCTGGAAAGGCTAAAAAATGATGGAAAATAACAACCCCCAGCAGCAAGACAATCGCATGTCCCAAGAAGACCGTGGCGCCGCAGAAAAAGGCGGACGTAGCTTCGGTGGTGGCGGCGGCGGCGGTGGAGCTGGCGGACGTGGACGTTTCGGTCGTCGCAAAGTCTGTCCCTTCATCATGGATAAGACCCTTGTCCTTGACTACAAAAACTTGAAAGTCGTTTACCGTTTCGTCACCGAAACCGGCAAGATCGTTCCCCGTCACGTTTCAGGCGTTACCGCCAAGAACCAACGCAAACTCGCGAAGCATATCAAGCGCGCGCGTGGCCTTGGTCTCGTCGCTCCCCTGATCGGCGAGTAAGCCGTCAGCAATACCGTCTATTCCCCGTCAAGGGATTAGCGGCGTAAAGCTCCAAGCTTCAGTATAATGAAGCCGTGAGCATCGAGTTAGATAAGATTCAATCCTCAGTTAGAACCCGTTTCGAAGACTCGAAGCGGGTTTTGTCTTTTGAAGAGTATTTCGAGCTCTGCAAAAAACAACCGTACCGTTTCACGCGCAACTCTGCCGCCTACATTTGTGATGCGATCGACAACGCCGGCACCGAAGACGTGACCGTGCGCCGTCACCAGGAAAAACGTTACAAAATTTTTAATCATGCTTCGGTGGAATCGCCGACTCCCCTCGTCGGCCACGAGAACGTTCAACAAAGCCTCGTCAAAATTCTTCGCGGCTTCTCGCACGCCGGGCGCTCCGACAAACTGATTCTCATGCACGGACCCAACGGATCCGCGAAATCCAGTCTGGTGCGCGTGCTCTACGATGGGCTCGAACACTATTCTCATCTCGAAGAAGGCATGGCTTTCAGCTTCAGTTGGGTTTTCCCTCACGACGCTTACGACCGCAAGACCCTCGGCATAGGCCCGAAGGCGATCCAGAATTTGACCGACTCCTACGCGCGTCTCGAGCAGGAGCAAATCGGTGCGATCGTCAGCAGCGAGCTTTACGAAAATCCGCTCTACCTGATTCCACGGGCCGAACGCGAAAAACTCTTCGAAGGATGGCTGAAAGAGACCACGAACGAAGCCGATCGCACGCGTCTTGCTATCTGTCGCGAATCTTTCCTGCGCGCCGAACTCTCGCACAAGAATTCGCTCATCTTCGAAGCGCTTATGAACAACTACTCAGGCGACATTTCGAAGGTACTGCGCCACGTTCGCGTCGAGCGCATGTATCTTTCCACACGTCTTCGCAAGGGCCTCGTGACAATCGAACCCCAGCTCGCCGTCGATGCCGGCATGAGACAAGTCACGCTAGACCGCTCGCTCGCGAATCTTCCGGCCGCCCTTCAGTCTCTCAATCTCTTCCAACTCGAAGGACATCTTATCGACGGCAACCGCGGCATGATCGAATTCAACGATCTGCTGAAACGCCCGCTCGAACATTTCAAATATCTGCTCTCCACGTCCGAGACCGGAACCCTCTCGCTCGGCGGCATTCTCGTATTCCTCGATACCGTCTTTATCGGATCGACGAACGACCGCCAGCTCGAAGCATTCCGAGAACATCCTGAATACAACAGCTTCAAGGCCCGCATCGAGCTCGTGAAAGTTCCCTACCTCCTTCGTTACACTGAAGAAGAAAAGATTTACGCCGAAACCGCCCGCAAAGCCGCGGGTACCAAAGAGATCCTGCCCCACACGACTCGCATCCTCGCGTTGTGGGCCGTGGCCGCTCGCCTCAAGAAACCCCTCTTGAAAAACAAGAATGCGCTTCTTTCCAAAGTTCTCGAGACGCTCTCGC